>DASQPY010000190.1:0-3623 GCA_035643735.1 Actinoallomurus sp.
TGCGCTGCGCGACGAGATCCACCGCGAGGTGTGCGCGAAGGGCTTCGACGCGGAGCGCGGCACGTTCACCCAGTCGTACGGCTCGCGCGAGCTGGACGCCGCGCTGCTGCTCATCCCCCGGGTCGGCTTCCTGCCGCCTTCGGACCCTCGCGTGGTCGGCACGATCGAGGCGGTCCAGCGCGAGCTCACCACCGACGGGTTCGTCCAGCGGTACGCGACGGGCGACGAGCAGGGCGTCGACGGGCTGCCCGGGCAGGAGGGCGCGTTCCTCGCGTGCAGCTTCTGGATGGCGGGCGCGCTACAGCAGATCGGGCGCACGGACGAGGCGCGAGAGCTGTTCGAGCGGCTCCTGGACCTGCGCAACGACGTCGGCCTGCTCGCCGAGGAGTACGACCCGCGGCTGAAGCGGCAGGTGGGCAACTTCCCGCAGGCCTTCAGCCACGTGCCCCTCGTGCTCACCGCGTACGACCTCGAAGGCCACGACGGCCTCCGCGGAGCACGGCGGGCCACGGTCTAGCCGTACCCTCCGACCTGTCGGATCCTCTCGAGGGGATACGGGGCCTCCCTGCTCTCGCGGAGTTCGCGATAGAAGTCCGACATCACGGCGGCGAGCGGCGCATGCCGGGCAATGATCTCCGCGGCCGCCGCCGGGATTCCGGCGGGTCGCTCGCCCTCCGCGCAGGCGCGCACCAGCGCGTCGCGGTCATCTCTCTGGTATCCGTACAGGGCCGTGACCAGCCAGTTCACCAGGTGTGTGACGGTGTAGCAGCGATCGTAGGTCCGATGACGGTCGAAGAAGCCGGCCTCCTCCCGCGACAGCGCGAACCGGGAGGAGATCGCCAGGCCGTAGTCCGCGAAGAAGAGGCGTCGGCCGTCGGTCAGGATGTTCTCGAAGTGGGCATCGAAGTGCAGGAGCCCCCGGGTGTTCATGAACGAGATCCCGGCCTCCAGTTCCCTCTCCACCATGGCGCAGGCCCGGGCGCCGGCCGCCTCACCCGCCCTGATCCGAACGCCCAGCCACGCGTGCAGATTCTGCGGGATGTACTCCAGGAACAGCGCGACGCTCGCTGAAGACCCCCGGAGCGCCTCGATCCGGCGGCGTACCTCTGCTCCGCCACCCCAGGAGGCGACGGCACGGTCCACGTCGGCGAGTTCGCCGGGCAGAGGCGCCGCGTCCGGCAGCACTCGCCAGTGGTACGTCAGGGGGAAGCCCTCGTGTTCCCCCGTGAGCACCCAGTTCGTCGTCATGGTGTGCACGGCGAGCTCCCTCCAGGCCCCGAAGCCCGGCCCGCCCAGGCCGTACTGGCAGAAGACCGGCAGGGCGAACAGGTTCGCCGTGGATCGGACGTTCTCCG
The DNA here is from genome assembly GCA_035643735.1 of Actinoallomurus sp. GTDB lineage: Bacteria > Actinomycetota > Actinomycetes > Streptosporangiales > Streptosporangiaceae > Actinoallomurus. The sequence goes on from DASQPY010000190.1 coordinate 1,356, forward strand.
GTCGTCTCTCCAGGTCGGTGAGAGGCACCCGCTTCACGAAGACCGGGGTTCCGGCGACCTCGAGCAGGGCCGACGTCCCGCCGATGCCGGAACCGAGCGGCACGGCCGCGTCCACGAGCTCGCCCAGAGCGCGGTCACCGCACAGGGCCAAGGCCGTGGACACGGCACCATGGGCGGCGAGACGCGCACCGCGCGACATGTCAGGGCGTTTCACCGCCGCCGCGGCTCAGATATGGGCGCCGAGGTCGGCCAGCAAGGCGCGCTTGGACCGTGCGCCCACGATCTGGTGGACCATCTCGCCGTCACGGTAGAGGTTGAGCGTGGGGTAGCCCAGCACGTGGCACCTCTGCGCGATCTCGGGGTGGAGGTCGCCGTTGAGCTCGGCGACGGTGAGGCGTTCGCCGTACTCCGCCTCGACCTCGTCAAGGATCGGCGCGATCATCCGGCACGGCGGGCACCACTCGGCCCAGAAGTCGACGAGGACCGGCCGGTCCGCGCGGAGCACTCGCGCGTCGAAGTTCTCGGTCGTCAGATTGATCATTTGTTCCCTCCGTGGACAGCACGCAGCCGGGGCAGAAACGTGCCAGTTGCTCGGCCACCTCGGCACGCTGCCGGATCAGGGTGCGGACCTCCGCGTCGATCTGCGCGAGCTTGCGCCGGTACACCGCGACCGACTCCGGGCAGGAGCCTCCCTCCTCGTGACCTGCCCGCAGGCAGTCCACGAACGGCCGGGAGTCCTCCAGGGAGAATCCCGCGGCGAGCAGCGCGCGGATCTCCGCGACCAGCCGCAGGTCCGACTCGTCGTACTCCCGGTAGCCGTTGTCCGCACGCCGCGCCGAGATGAGCCCCTGCTCCTCGTAGTAGCGCAGCGCACGCGTGCTGACGCCGGTACGTTCGGCCAGCTCCCCGATCCGCATCGGCCCTCCTGATCTGTGGTCGCCTGAGACGCTAACCCTTGACATCGGTGTGAAGGTCAAGTCCCCGACCGGGAGATTATTTGACACCGCAGATGAAGCTCAGGGCGATGCCCTCACCCGATCGCACCGAGACGTCCTGTGGCCGCCCGCATGCTCCTGCTCCGGCGCGTACGCTCACCTGGACAGCTCGACCTTTCCGCTGATCCGCGCCTCGACCGGGCGCCCACCGTCGTGGGCACATCCGGCGATCCCGGCGACCAGAACGGCGTCCGCGCAGAGCCTCCTGGCACGACCGGCCGGCATCGGGTTCAGCGTGGCAGGGACTCGACGAAGCGCAGGAAGTCGGCGGGCAGCGAGCCACGGCCGGTGTTCGCGTGCTCCAGCAGGGTGAGGGTGCCGCGGCGCCACCAGAACAGGTCGGGCGTCAGCGAGCCGGGGCCGTCCTCGTGGGCGTCGGCCGCGAAGGCGCGCAGCCGCTCCGCGGTGATCTGCGCGGTGTCCCTGCGGATCGGGCAGGCGGCGATGGTGCTCCGGGTGGGCGCGACCGCCAGCGCGCCGTACGGCTCGGGGTCGAGGTAGGACTCGAGCCAGACGAGATGGGTGGCGGCGTAGAACGTCGAGCCTTCGAGCACGCGGATGCCGGTGTCGTCGATGACATCGCACTCGAGCGGGCCGTCGGCGCGCACGCCGTCGCGGCCGACCGCGAACAGCTCGTTGGTGGTCACCGGCCAGGTCGCCGCGTCGTCGGTGACGACGGTGCGTACGGTCGTCGGTGTGTCCGCGACGATCGCCTCGATCAGGCCGGGAGCGAACGGCCGGGAGATGAGCCGGCCGGTGCGGGCCTCGACCGGGTAGACGCGCGAGCGCAGCAGGCCGCGTACGAGAGAGAAGTCACTGAGGTCGAGCGGCTCCTCGATGGCGGTGATGATCGTGCCGACGTGGTCCGCGACCAGCGCTGGCCAGTCGTCGCGCGGCACCTGCCGGGCGAGCTGGCGGAGATTGCGCATGCCGATGTGCAGGCGCTGCGGGCCGTCGAGCAGCATCACGTCGCCCGGTACGGGACGGCAGCCGTACCCATGGCTTTCGGCGACCAGCACGACGAGCGAGTCCAGCGCGGAGTCGGCGCCGTCGGCCGCGGTGTGCCTGCGGTCACGCCTCTCGAAGGTGGTCACGGCGTCTCCTCGCTTGCGGGCCCGGATGGCGGCGTCCGCCATGCCGGGCCGTCCCCCGTGCTCGGGACGAGCACCATTGCGTCCGCGTCGAGCTCCGCCCCGGCGCCGAGCCGGATCGTCAGCTGACGGGGACCGTGTCCGACCGGGACGCCGGCGAGGATCGGCGCGCCGAGCGGTAT
>DASQPY010000191.1:0-18319 GCA_035643735.1 Actinoallomurus sp.
ACCACCCTCACCCCCGGCAGCCCGCTCTCGGGCGACGAGCCGATGGCGGTGCCCGACTACCGCCTCGCGGTGACGTACGGCGACGGGCCCGAGATCATGCAGGACGACCCGTACCGGCACGCCCCCTCGCTCGGCGACCTCGACCTCCACCTGATCGGCGAGGGCCGGCACGAGGAGCTGTGGAAGGTCCTCGGCGCGCACACCCGCTCGTACCGCTCGGTGTTCGGGCCGGTGAACGGCACGTCGTTCGCGGTGTGGGCGCCGAGCGCGAAGGGCGTCCGGGTGATCGGCGACTTCAACCACTGGGACGGCCGCGCCCACCCGATGCGCTCGCTCGGCTCGTCCGGAGTGTGGGAGCTGTTCGTGCCCGACGTCGGCGACGGCACCAACTACAAGTTCGAGATCCTCGGCGCCGACCACGTGTGGCGGCGCAAGGCCGACCCGATGGCGCAGTACGCCGAGCGGCCGCCCGCGACGGCCTCGAAGGTCTTCACCTCCGGGTACGAGTGGGAGGACGCCGACTGGCTGACCCGGCGCAAGTCCTATGACCCGCTGCGCTCGCCGATGAGCATCTACGAGGTGCACCTCGGCTCGTGGCGGTCCGACCTGGGCTACCGCGAGCTGGCCGAGGAGCTGGTCGGCTACGTCGCCGACATGGGCTTCACGCATGTGGAGTTCCTGCCGGTCTCCGAGCACCCCTTCGGCGGGTCCTGGGGCTACCAGGTCACCTCCTACTACGCGCCCACCGCACGGTTCGGCGACCCCGACGAGTTCCGGCACCTCGTGGACCGGCTGCACCAGGCCGGCATCGGCGTGATCATCGACTGGGTGCCCGGCCACTTCCCCAAGGACGAGTGGGCCCTCGCGCGGTTCGACGGCACGGCCCTGTACGAGCACGGCGACCCGCGCCGGGGCGAGCAGAAGGACTGGGGCACGTTCATCTTCGACTTCGGCCGCTCGGAGGTGCGCAACTTCCTGGTCGCCAACGCCTCGTACTGGCTGGAGGAGTTCCACATCGACGGCCTGCGCGTGGACGCGGTGGCCTCGATGATCTATCTCGACTACTCGCGCGCCGAGGGCGAGTGGACGCCGAACATCTACGGCGGGCGCGAGAACCTCGAGGCGATCGACTTCCTCAAGGAGATGAACGCCACCTGCTACAAGCGCTCCCCCGGCATCGTGACGATCGCCGAGGAGTCCACGGCGTGGCCCGGGGTGTCCCGGCCGACACACCTGGGCGGACTGGGGTTCGGCTTCAAGTGGAACATGGGCTGGATGCACGACACCCTCAACTACCTCAAGCACGAACCGGTCTTCCGCGGCTACCACCATCACGAGATCACCTTCTCGATGGTGTACGCGTACTCGGAGAACTACGTGCTGCCGCTGTCCCACGACGAGGTCGTGCACGGCAAGGGCTCGCTGCTGGGCAAGATGCCCGGAGACGAATGGCAGCGGTTCGCCGGGCTGCGGGCGCTGCTGGCGTACATGTGGGCGCACCCGGGCAAGCAGCTGCTGTTCATGGGCCAGGAGTTCGGCCAGGGCGCGGAGTGGGCCGAGCAGCGTTCGCTCGACTGGTGGCTGCTGGACGAGGCCGAGGACAACTACCATGCCGGCCTCCAGCGGCTGGTCCGCGACCTCAACCGGTCCTATGCCTCCTCGGATGCACTGTGGACGAGGGACGCCGAGCCCGAGGGGTTCAGCTGGATCGACGCGGACGACGTCGCGGGCAACGTGATCTCCTTCCTGCGCTATGCCTCCGACGGCACGCCGCTGGCCTGCGTCGTCAACTTCGCCGGCGTCCCGCATGAGGACTACCGGCTGGGGCTCCCCCGTACGGGCCGCTGGCGCGAGGTCGTGAACACCGACGCGTACGACTACGGCGGCAGCGGTGTCGGCAACCTCGGCGCGGTCACGGCGACGGGCGAGCCGTGGCACGGCCAGCCCGCCTCCGCGCTTCTCCGCGTGCCGCCGCTCGGCGCGATCTGGCTCGCGCCTGAGTGATCGGCCCTCTTGGGGCGGCCTGGGCCGGATGTGGCAAGAGATCTTGTGCTGAGGCGATACGTCGCGGAGGATTTGCGCGCGCAACCCCAGGAGGTATCGCGTGCCGATCTCATCACGGCGGGGCATCCTCGCCTCCGCGATCGCCGTCGCGGCCGCACTCGCGGTCGCGGGGGCACCTGCCGCCAACGCGGCGAAGAAACCCGCGATCAAGGTGTCCGGCGGGGTGACCCAGCCGGTCTTCTCGTACCAGGACGCGATCCGCGAGTACGTCCGGGTCCAGTCTTCCGTCGACGCCGACCACGACGGGAAGAAGGACCTGATCCGGGTGGACATCATCCGCCCGAAGGAGAGTGACGCGGGGCTCAAGGTCCCCGTGATCATGGACGAGAGCCCGTACTACGACAACCTCGGTCGTGGGAACGAGTCCGAACGCAAGACCTATGACTCCGCCGGTAACCCGGTCAAGTTCCCGCTCTTCTATGACAACTACTTCGTGCCGCGCGGTTACGCGGTCCTCGACGTCGACATGGACGGCACGACGAAGTCCGACGGCTGCCCCACCTCCGGAGGCCTGTCCGACGTCATGGGCGGCAAGGCCGTCGTCGACTGGCTGAACGGCCGCGCGACCGCGTACGACGCCGCCGGCAAGAAGGTCAAGGCCTCCTGGACGAACGGCCGTACGGCCATGATCGGCAAGTCCTACGACGGCACTTTGGCCAACGGCGTGGCGGCGACCGGCGTGAAGGGCCTCGAGACGATCGTGCCGATCTCGGCGATCAGCTCCTGGTACGACTACAGCCGGATGAACGGCACGGTCTGGTGGACGGGCGAGGAGGACGGCCTGGCCGACACCGTCGACACCGACCCGCCCGCCAAGTGCGCCGCGGTGAACGCCTCGATGGCGACGGGCCAGGACGACGCGACCGGGAACTACAACGCCTTCTGGGACTCCCGGAACTATCGTTCCCTGCCCACACCGGACGTGAGCCGCGTGCACGCCAGCGTGTTCGCGATCCACGGCATGAACGACCTGAACGTCAAGCCGAGCCAGTTCTCCACCTGGTGGGCGGGGCTCGCCGCGCGCGGGGTGCCGCGCAAGGTGTGGCTGTCGCAGTACGGCCACGTGGACCCGTTCGACTTCCGCCGCGACCCGTGGGTGGACACCCTGCACCAGTGGTTCGACTACTGGCTGTGGCACGTGCAGAACGGGGTCATGAAGCAGCCGCGCGCCGACGTCGAGGTCGCCCCGGACACGTGGGTCGGCCAGTCCGACTGGCCCGCGCCGTCCGCCCGGCCCCTGAACCTGTCCCCGCAGGCCGACGGCACGCTCGGCCTGGCTCCGTCGAAGGGCAGCGCGACGTTCACCGACACCTCGCAGGACGAGGCCTCCCTGGTGAGCGACCCGACGACCGCCCAGCCGTACCGGCTGGCGTACACGACGGCCCCACTGAAGCAGGACGTGCGGCTGTCCGGGACGCCGACGGTGTCGCTGAGGATCAAGTCGGACCACCCCGCGGCGAACCTCGGCGCGCTGCTGGTCGACTACGGCACGGACACCCGGGTGAACTACCTGGGCTCCGGCTCCGGCGTCCGTACGCTGACGACGGAGGACTGCCACGGCGAGAGCACCGCGACGGATGACGCCTGCTACCGGCAGGTGGTGACGGACACGGCGACCTCGGACGTGAACGTGGTGACACGCGGCTTCCTGGACGCCCAGAACCGTTCGTCGCTGAGCCACTCGTCACCGCTCGCACCGGGGAAGTCGTACTCGGTGAAGTGGCAGACCCTGCCGCAGGACTACCGGTTCAAGGCCGGACACCGGCTGGCGCTGGTCCTGTTCGGCACGGACGGCGACGTCCAGTACGACGAGCCCGGCACCGGAGCCGGGGTCACGGTGGACCTGGCCGGCAGCAGGGTCACGCTGCCGGTGGTCGTGAGCGGCGCGGCCCCGTCGGCCAAGACGTTCTCCACCGAACAGGCCTGGCGCGGCCCGACCCACGTGGTCCTGCCTCGCCAGCCGCGCCTGTTCTACTGATCACCTGATCGACGACGGGCCCCGGGATTCGTCCCGGGGCCCATCCGACCGCGATGCTGCCGTCCGGATGGTCGGGCACTATGGGGACATGTCGTCGCGGGAGCTCGTCGTTCTCGGCACGTCCAGTGCCGTGCCGACCAAGGCCAGGAACCACAATGGTTATCTGCTGCGCTGGGACGGGCACGGGATTCTTTTCGATCCCGGTGAGGGCACGCAGCGGCAGATGGTGCGCGCCGGAGTGAGCGCCCACGACGTCGACTGGATCTGTCTCAGCCACTTCCACGGCGACCACTGCCTCGGCGTGCCGGGCGTCATTCAGCGGATCGCGCGGGACGGGGTCGAGCATCCCGTGCGGGCGGTCTTTCCCCGGAGCGGGGAGGCCTACTGGCGGCGGCTGCGGCACGCGGCGATCTTCAACGACACGCAGGTCGTGAGCGAGCATCCGGTCGACGGGGACGTGATGCCGGTGGCGACCGGAGGCGCGCCGTTCGCGCTGACCGTGCGGAGGCTCTCGCATCGGGTCGAGTCGTACGGCTATCGGCTCGAGGAGCCCGACGGGGTCACGATGCTGCCCGACCGGCTCGTCGCGTACGGGATCGCCGGGCCGCTCGTCGGGCGGCTCCAGCGCGAGGGAACGGTGACCGCCCCGGACGGGCGGACGGTCGGGCTGGCCGAGTGCAGTGTGCCCCGGCCCGGGCAGAAGGCCGCGTTCGTGATGGACACCCGACTCTGCGACGCGATCGCGCCGCTCGTCGATGGCGTCGACCTGCTCATCGCCGAGGCGACGTACCTGGACGCGGACGCACGCCTGGCCACCGAGTACGGGCACCTCACCGCGGCACAGGCCGGCCGGTTGGCGGCGGAGGGCGGGGTACGGCGCCTGGTCCTGTCCCACTTCTCCGAGCGGTACGGCGAGGAGGACGAACCACGGTTCGCCGCGGAGGCGGCCGCCGTCTTCGGCGGCGACATCGTGCTCGCCCGCGACCTCGACCGCGTCCCGGTACCCGCGCGCCTCCGGCACCCGAACGAGACCCACGCCGCACCCGCGACATAGCACGGTTCGCGCGGCAGAAAGGCCCGCGCTCTACCGCTGAGGCTCCTCACGACGCCGGGCAGGCGCGGTCCACGGCGTCGAGCAGCCAGCGGGGGCCGGTGACCGTGGCGCCCCCGGCCTCGCAGCGGGCCCGTAGTTCGCGGTCGGCGGTGACCACGATGCGGCGCTCGTCGGCGGTCTGGGGCGCGGCGAGCGACGCGATCGTGTCGTCGCCGCTCCCCGGAGCGTCCACGACCTCGACGCCGGGCGCCCCCGCCACGCCTCGCGCCGCGCCCTCCACGACCATCACGATCTCCGGGTAGCAGATCTCGGCGACCGCTCCCGGGACGCCGGTGAAGCTCTCGACCGCGGAGATCTCGTCGCGCAACCGCTCGGCCGCGCCGTGCCGGTCGCGCCACCAGCCGTCCGCGCGTGAGCCCATGACGTTCGCCGTGTCCACGACGAGGACCACGCGGAACAGGGACCGGCGCAGACGCCGCCAGGCCTCGGCGAACGGCGGGAACAGCTTCTGGTCGGCGACCTCGGAGGCGGGCACCCAGGCGACTCCCGCGGTCTCGAACGACTGCGGGCGTACGTCGAGGCGTGTGGCCGCCGAGCCGATCACCGTCTCGTACGACCAGCCGCCGTGGTCCTCACGTGACAGCCAGTGCGGGCGGACCAGCGACGGGTCCAGCGTGCTCTCCTCCGACGCCTCGCGCAGCGCGGCCTCGACCGGGCCCTCGTGGCTGTGCCGCGCTCCCCCGAGCACACCCCATGTGCCGCCGCCGATCGACAGTCGGGACCGCTTCTGCAGCAGGATGTACGGCTCGTCGCCCGGGTGGTAGAGGAGGAGACCGGCCGCGCCGTACCGCCCCCAGTGCCGGTGTCCCGCGTCACAGCTCGCCCAGCCGTCACCGTCGCCCATGGATGGAGCCTAGCCGCCGCGTCCGAGGCATTGACGGCAGGCGTACGCCGGGTTACCGTCCGATACTGACAGGAAACTTTCCTTTCTGTTAGTGCGGCGCCGCGCTCCTCCCTCCCGCCAGACCGAGGAGCACCACAGTGAAACGAGCCATCCTCCGACTCGCCGTCGCGTTCGCCGCGACGGCCTCTCTCACCCTGCCCCAACTCGCCCACGCGGCCGGTACGCCGACCGCGACGTTCTCCAAGGACTCCGGCTGGGGCACCGGCTACCAGGGCAAATACACGATCACCAACGGCGGTTCGACCACTCTGAACAGCTGGAAGGTCGAGGTCGACGTGCCCAGCGGCGGCTCCATCGGCTCCGCCTGGGACACCGTGATGACGCACAGCGGCACCCACTACACCTTCGCGAACCAGTCCTACAACGGCACGCTCGCGCCGGGCGCCTCGACGAGCTTCGGGTTCTCCGGCGCTCCTGAGTCGGCCACGCCCACGAACTGCACCCTCAACGGGCAGCCCTGCGCGGGTGGCAGCGGAGGCGGCGGGGGCACCGACACCTCCGCGCCGACCGTACCCGCGAGCCCGCAGGTCACCGGCACGACCTCCTCCTCGATCTCGCTCGCCTGGACCGCCTCGACCGACAACGTCGGCGTCACCGGGTACCGCGTCTACGAGGGCGGCACGGCCGTCGCGAACGTGGCCGGGACCAGCGCCACCATCAGCGGGCTGGCCGCGAGCAGCAGCCACACCTATACCGTCGCCGCCCGTGACGCGGCGGGCAACGAGTCGGCCAAGAGCGCGGCCGTCACCGGCAGGACCCAGGCGACCGGCGGCGGAGGAGGCACCGGGACGTACCAGAAGATCGGCTACTACCCCCAGTGGGGAATCTACGGCCGCAACTTCTGGATGAAGGACCTGGACACGAACGGCGCGGCGAGCAAGCTCACCGTGCTCAACTACTCCTTCGAGAACATCGACCCGAACAACCTGACCTGCTTTGAGGCGACCAAGGCCACGAGCAGCAACCCGTCGGACCCGGACCAGGGCACCGGCGCCGGTGACCAGTACGCCGACTACGGTGTCTCGGTGACCGCCGACCACAGTGTGGACGGCGTCGCCGACACCTGGGACAGCAAACTCAAGGGCAACTTCAACCAGATCAAGAAGCTCAAGGCCAAGCACCCGAACCTCAAGGTCCTCGTCTCGCTCGGCGGCTGGACGTACTCCAAGTACTTCTCCGACGTGGCCAAGACCGACGCGTCGCGCAAGAAGTTCGTCGGCTCCTGCATCGACATGTTCATCAAGGGCAACCTGCCCGTCTCTTCTGACGGCACCGGCGGTCCGGGCACCGGTGCGGGCGTGTTCGACGGCTTCGACATCGACTGGGAGTGGCCCGGTAGCCCCGACGGTCACCCCGGCAACCACTACGACCCCGCGGACAAGGCCAACCTGACCGCCCTGCTCGCGGAGTTCCGCAGCGAGCTCGACGCGCTCGGCCCGGGGCACCTGCTGACCGCGTTCACCCCTGCCGACCAGGCCAAGATCAGCGCCGGCTGGGACCTCTCGAAGATCTTCAACTCGCTCGACTACGCCAACGTGCAGGGCTATGACTTCCACGGCTCCGGCAGCGACAACTCGTGGGAGCCGAACCGTACCGGCGACCAGGCCAACCTGTACGCGGACCCGAACGACCCGTACCCCACCCACTTCAGCGTCGACTCCACCGTCAAGCTCTACACCGGCGCCGGGGTGAGCCCCCGCAAGGTCCTGGTCGGCATCCCGTTCTACGGCCGCGGCTGGCAGCAGGTCGCCGACGGTGGCAGGAGCGGCGAGTGGCAGCAGGCGAACGGCGCGGCGCCGGGCGACTTCCCCGAAGAGGCCGGCACTCGCGGCTACAAGAACCTCGCCACGAATGTGCCGGGCTGCACGGTCCACCACAACGAGCAGTCCGTCGCGACCTACTGCTACACGGGCGCGAACGGCCAGTGGTGGACCTTCGACGACCCGTGGTCCATCGGGAAGAAGACCGACTACATCAAGGCGAACGGCCTGGGCGGCGCGATGATCTGGGAGATGTCCGGTGACACCGGCACCCTGATGTCCGCTCTGGACGGCGGGCTGAGGTAGGCCGTCGCTGGTGAGGGTGGCCCTCGACCCGGGGGGCCACCTCAACTCACGAGGATTCCGGCCAGCGCGCCGGCCAGCATGAACGGCCCGAACGGGATCTCCGACTTCCGCGAGCCCCGTCGGGTGACGAGCAGCCCGATGGCGTACAGGCCGCCGAGTACGAAGCCCGCGAGCATGCCGAGCCACCACGCCGGCGCCCCCAGCCAGCCGAGGTAGAGGCCGAGCACACCCGCCAGCTTGACGTCGCCCCAGCCGATCGCGCCGGGCGCGAACAGGTGCTGCACGGCGTACAGGGCCCACAGCACCGCCAGCCCGATCAGGGCGTGCCCGAGCCGGACCGGATCTCCCCCGGTGAGCACCGCGACTCCGAGCAGGGCGGGGCCGATGAGGTACGAGGGCAGCGTGTACGGGTCCGGCAGCCGTTTGACCGCGACGTCGACGAAGGCCAGCAGCGTCCCGACGGCGGCCAGGTAGAGGTAGGCGGCCAGTTCGGCGAGGTGGGCACCGTCGGCGAACCTCCAGGCCATCGCGGCGAAGGCGGCCGCCATGGTGACCGCGATGCCGGGCCGCGCCCAGCGGACCGGCCGTTCGAAGTAGCGCTCGGCCAGCGGCGCGCAGAGCAAACCGGCGATCGCGCCACCGAGGGCGCACAGCGGCACCAGCCAGATGTCCAAGTACACGCCTCTCCACAGCCGCCGGTCGGCCCAGAACGGGAGGATAGCCCGGGCCGTTCATGTCCGGCGCGAAGAGATGCCGCCGCAGTACGGCGTCGGGGTCGACCAGACCGGCACCACCATGACCTTCACGCGGCCGCAGGGCCCCGGGCGGAGCTTGCCATCCCGGGCCGCCGATGGTGAGTATGTGACGGCACACCGAATTCTGCCTCCGGGAAGGCGGCGACGCGTGACCAGCACCGTGCTGTTCACACTGCTGTTAGGCGGCCTCGGCGTCCTCTCGCTCTTCGGCGGGGTGCGTACGCTGCGAGAGGCCCGGTCATTCCGCTCACGGGCGAGGCGCGTCACCGGCATACTCGTCGGAATCCACGCAGACCGCCACAACGACCGGCCGACGACCTATCCCGTCCTGCGTTTCCGTACGCTGGAGGGTGCCGATATCGAGACGACCTCCAACGTCAATGAGGGACCGTTCTACCTGACGCGAACGCGCGGCCGTCAGGTGCCGGTTCTGTACGATCCCGAAGATCCTCGAAAAGCCTGTATCGACAGCCCTTCCGGGCGAGGTCAGGTACGAAGCGGATACGGCATCCTCGCTCTGGGAACCCTTTTCCTGCTCGCCGCGATCGGCTATATGGCATACAAGCTCATGTGATGGACGGTCGCAGGCCTCGGTGATCCGTGCCCGGTTGCCCGAAGGTGAGTCCCTGCCGGATGACCATGCCGTTGAGCGCGTTCTCGCGTCCACCATCGGGCGACGCGGCGGCCGACCTGAGCGAGGATGCGGTCGATGCTCCGTGCCCGTCCTGGCGGTGATCACTTGAGCGGTTCAGCTCGGCCGACTCCTCAGCCGAAGCCAAGGAGCCGTAAGGTTGGGACATGGTGGATGCCGGATCAGTCGTTGACCTGCTCAAAGACGCTCGTGATCGGCGCAACGCGGCGCTGATCCTCGAGATCGACCTTACCGACGGGATCATGGAGGGCCAGCCGGCCGACCCGGTCTCGGCCCTGCTCGGCATGCGCCGTCCCCATCTGCGGGACGTGCTCGGGGGACTGCGCCGGGCGCGTACGGACCCGCGTGTCCGCGCCCTCATCGTCAAGATCGGCGGTCAGCGCCTCGGGCTGGCGATGGCCCAGGAGCTGCGCGACGCGGTGCAGGCGTTCCGCGACTCCGGCAAGCTCACGGTCGCGTGGGCGGAGTCCTTCGGCGAGGTCAGCCGCGGCACGGTGCCGTACTACCTGGCGACCGTCTTCGAGAAGATCTACATGCAGCCTTCGGGCGACCTGGCGTTGACCGGCGTCGCCCTGGAGGAGCCGTTCTTCAACGAGGCGCTCGGCAAGATCGGGGTCACGCCGCGCTTCGCCAAGCGTCACGAGTACAAGACGGCCGCCAACACGTTCATGGAGCGGGCCTACACGCCCGAGCACGAGGAGATGTCGGGTCGTCTCGTCGCCTCGGCCGGCGAGCAGGTGGTGGCCGGCGTCGCGGCCGGGCGCGGGATACCGGAGGAGCGCGTCCGCGAGCTGATCGACCGCGCGCCGCTGCTGGGCGCCGAGGCGCTCGAGGCCGGCCTCGTGGACAAGCTGGCCTACCGCGACGAGGTGTACGCGGAGGTACGCGCGGCCATCGCCACCGAGCCGGGCGAGACCGACGAGACCGCGCGGCTGCGATACGTCTCCCGCTACAACCGCACGAGCGGCCTGGCCAAGCGGATACCGCGCCCGCAGCAGGACGCCGTGGCGCTCATCCAGGGGCAGGGACCGATCAAGGTCGGCCGCAGCGGGCGCAGCGCGATGCCGGGCCAGGGCTCCTCGATCGGGTCCGACACCATCTCGGCCGCGTTCCGTGCCGCGGTGAAGGACGACAGGATCAAGGCGATCGTGTTCCGCGTGGACAGCCCGGGCGGCTCGTACGTCGCGTCGGACACGATCTGGCGCGAGGTCGTGCTCGCCCGCCGGGCCGGCAAGCCGGTGATCGTGTCGATGGGCAACGTGGCCGCCTCGGGCGGATACTTCGTCGCCGCCCCCGCCACGATGATCGTCGCGCAGCCGGGCACGCTGACCGGCTCGATCGGCGTCGTCGTCGGCAAGCCGGTGATCGGCGACCTGCTGGACCGCCTCGGCATCGGCCTGGGCAGCGTCGAACACGGCGCGCACGCCCGGATGTTCGCACCCACCCGCGACTTCACCGAGGAGGAGTGGACCCGGGTGAACACCTTCCTCGACCGCGTGTACGACGACTTCGTGGGCAAGGTCGCCGAGGGCCGTGACCTGTCACCCGAGCGGGTCGACTCGATGGCACGGGGCCGCGTCTGGACCGGCGCGGACGCCCACGAGCGCGGGCTGGTGGACGAGCTCGGCGGCCTGGGCCTGGCCCTGGACGTGGCACGGAAGAAGTCCGGCCTGGCCGCGGACGCACCCGTACGCGTGTATCCGCATGTCTCGCCGCTGGACCGCCTGCGCCCCGCCGACTCGAGCGAGGACCGTACGGCCGCGAGCGCCCGCCTGGACGCCTGGGGCCCGATGTCCACCGCCGCGGCGCGCATGGGCCTTCCGTCCGGCGGACCGCTGATGCTCACCGGCAACTGGAGTATCGACTGAGACCCGATCCTGCGGAGGCCTGGTCAGTCGTGGACGACGTTCCGTCGCGGGACCTCACCGACGCGCTCGCCACCTTCGCGACGGGCGTCGTGGTGGTGACCGTACGCGACGGCCGGGACGACATCGGCACCACGCTGACGGCGTTCTCGTCCGTCTCGCTGGACCCTCCGATGGTCATGGTGTCGGTGGCGAGGGAGTCCTATCTCACCGAGGTGCTGCACCGCTGCGACCGGTGGGCGGTGACCGTGCTGTCCAGCGATCAGCGGGCCATCGCCGGCCGGTTCGCGTCAGCCGGGCGTCCCAGCGCCCGGCTTTTGATCGCGAGCGTCCCCCATCACCGGGGGCCGCGGTCCGACGCCCTCATCGTGGACGACGGAGGGGCCGCGCTGGAGTGCGAGACGCGGCAGCGGGTGCCGGCCGGCGACCATGTGCTGTTCGTCGCCGAGGTCCTGTCGGTCGACTACATCGCCGCCGACCGGCCTCCGCTGATCCGCTTCAACCACCGATACCGGTGATCACGATGACGACCGCGATGAGGGCACAGACCCCGAAAGCGGCGTTCATCGTCTCCTTCATGCGCATGCCGCGCATGCTGGCGAGCCGGTCCTTGTAGCTGGACCACTGGTGGTGGGCCTGGCGCGCTCGCTCGGAACGAATGCCGATGAAGACGGCGACGGCCACTGCGATCAGTACGAACATGAGGGGGTCCTTTCCGTTGAGGGGAGTACGCCGGGCCATGGCAGCAAGGCACCGGCGCAACCGCGAGGCAGGGCCCGAGTGAGCGCCGCCCCGCCGGCCGCATGGAGTACGCGACCGGCAGGGGCGAAATGCGCGCCGAGATCCGTCTTCGCGATGCGGGCCGGCTCCCCCGAGACGCCCCCCACGGGCGGCTCACCGGCCTCTCGCATCCACGTGGCCAGGCGGAAAGCGGTGTTCGATCGGGCCATCGAACTCCCGCTCTCCTCTTGGCCGAGACTCGTCTCGACATTCCTGTAAACGCGCACCGCTCATCTCCTTTACGAAGAGCAGCTCCCGTTCTACTCTTCCTAGAACAGATATTAACTGCGCCTGGATGCATTACTCAATAGGTTATCTAGTCACGAAGGTAACATTTCTGTTTTTGCAATAAAGCGAAATGCCTCGCGCTAATTAGCCAGGGCGAATATCGCCAGATAACCATTACCGACATTCCCGAATGCGTCCCCGCGCCATGCCTGCCGCCAAGCTGCGTCACGCCGCGATGCCTACCCGCGCGCTGCACACCCGCGCCATGCCTGCCACCATGCCGCCTGCCCGCGTGATGCCTGCCCGCGTCATGCCTGCCCGCGTCATGCCTGCCGTCACGATGCGCACTCCCACGGTGCACACCGGCGCCGTGCGCACCGCCATCGTGCGTACCCGCGTACAGCAAGGTGGCCGAAAGCAGGCAGGCACCCTCCCCCCGCGCATGCCACACGGCTACTGATCTGGACGAATATCATGGCCGACCCCGACATGGACGGCGTCGTCGACGTTATCGATCATCTGTCGCGTGGATGTCCACCACGGAAAGGATCACGCGAGGCACCGGGAAGGCCTATCCGGGAAAGCCGAATCCCCCTATCTTGGACGACTGAAATTCACTCGGCCCCCAGACCAGCGAATTTGTCCGATCCTGCGGCGACCATGACGGCAACGAACGTCGTTGTCCCTGGTCAACACACATGCCGATCGGGACCGAATTCACTATTCCACGCCCGAGCAAGATCAAATATGTGTGACGTAAGGGGCTGGCCGGGTGGACGCTTGCCACCTCGCTGTAAAAGGGTATGGCACCCTGCCACCTCGCTGATTTAATCTAAGCCTGTTGGAAGGCAGCGAAAAGCGAGATGACGGACGAGCCCCGGATTCTCGATCTTCACCTGCGAGGGGGAGACATGGCTTCGGATCCCGGCCCTGTAGTCCAGCGCGCACGCCTCACCGCCGAGCTCCAGAGGATCCGGCGCGACGCCGGCAAGACTCAGGAGGAGGTCGCCCGCGCGCTCGACTGGTCGCCGTCGAAGCTGATTCGCATCGAGGGCGGCAACGTCGGTATCTCGACCACTGACCTACAGGCGCTGCTCAGATACTGCGGCATCTCCGACGAGGCCCGGATCCTCGAACTCTCCGCACTCGCACGCGGCGCCAGAGGGCGCGGCTGGTGGGACCCCTACAAGGAGGATCTGGGCGCCCCTTTTTCCACCTATCTCGGATACGAGCTCGGAGCCTCTTTCGTCCGGTCGTTCAGTCCGCTCCTGGTCCCGGGGCTTCTCCAGACCGAAGAGTACGCACGCGCGCTGACCATCGAGTACCGGCCTGCTCCCGTGGCCGAGGCGGTGATCGAGGCTCGCATGCTGCGCCAAGACAAGATCTTCAACCGAGAGGACCTGCCGCAACAGCACTATGTGCTCGACGAGGCCGTCATCCGACGCCGGGTCGGCGGACAGCGCGATCCGGGCATAATGCCCCGCCAGCTCGCCCACCTACTCGAACTCGCCCAGCGACCCGACATCACCATTGAGCTGATCCCCTTTGAAAGGGGATCGCATTTCGGGATGCGGGGAGAATTCACCATACTGGGATTCGAGAGCGGTCCCGCAGGTGTGCTGTTCTTGGAGAACGCACAGGGGCCCGACCTGACGGTTGCCGACAGTGACCAGATCGCGTCTTATCTCGAGGCGTTCGATCATCTGCGTCAGTTGGCCTTGACCGAGCCCGAATCCACCACCTTCATCGAGGCGGCCACTGAACGTATGAAGGACAGGACGGCCACTGAGCAAGCGAACAGCGAAGCACCGTCCGTGGCCTGAGCAGCCCCACGGCCCGTTATCGGGTAATTTCCCCCTCGGGAGCCGAAGCATTTGTCGGACAAGGACGAGGAGCTGCTACAAGGGCGGCCTCTACACATCCACCTGAGCCGCTACGCGTGCCTTTGCGCCACAACTCCGTCAGCATGAGCGAGCTTGGGTCGGCAGCCATGCCTTCTCCTCGAAACCTCAGATGGACCCCCACAGGGGCCCAGTGTCGGCAAATTTTAGCTACGCATAGTTAATACCCATGCGCAGTGTGTCACGAACGCATCGGGCGTACCGAATTTAACCAGAGGCGCACGCCAGGCAGGCGAGAACACCCAAAGTCGATCACTGTTGCTCCAGCCCCTTACGCGGGAGCACCGCGAAGTGCGTCTCCTCCGCGTCCACCGCCGGCCGCATACGCGATCGGTGACCACGGCTCCTCTCCGCCGGCCTGCCCCACGACCCCAAAGGCGGCCGGGCGAGCGGACCGACACAGACTAACGTCGCAAACAGCTCAAAAATAGACATCAGACAGCCGCGAGGACGCCAACGCCAGGCGAACGGCGACATCCAATGATCACAGTTCGACTCATCCTTAGGGGCCCCTGGACCGGCTAATACAGCATCAACGCGGCATGACCCACATCCTTACATTTAGTCACTCACTTCACCCCATGGGATATCTTCACGATGCATTAGTGACACTTGTCCCTAGGCTCCACCCTGTCCAGCCTGCGAGTCTCTGTGTCGAAGCGAACAGTCGGTTCCGACCTTCGCCGTCAGAGAACCGAGAGCAGAGGACACATCCGGTGGAAAAGCAGTACGAAGTGTATTGCCTGAAAGACAGGCTCTTCTATGACGTCCTTGATGGGCAGGAGAGCCCGGCTTTCACCATCGTCGACGACCCGCTTCCCGACGGTTGGCAGCGAATTCAGCGCAGCGAATGGACCGTCTACGTTCCCCCCGTGCACGATGTTCCTTCGCAGGGGTGGAAGATCCACGTCTCCGCGACTCACGAGAACGCCTCAGACGTACTCATCCGCGTCCGCGACTACTGCCTGCCCAAGGGCATCTCCTTCAAGCACCTCCGCAGCGCGGACATGCTCCTCATGCGCAATGCGAAATACTCGCCGCGGGGCGCCAGCGGGAAACTCGTCACCATCTACCCGCGTGACGACGCCGAGTTCGCGCGAATCCTCGACGAGCTCGGCACCACTCTCGCCGGCGAGCCCGGCCCGTACATCCTCAGCGACCTGCGTATCGGCAAAGGGCCCCTCTACGTCCGCTACGGCGGGTTCACCGAACAGCACTGCGAGGACGAGACCGGCCGGCTGGTCGCCGCGATCGAGGACGGCGACGGGCGGCTCGTGCCCGACCGTCGCGACCCGGTCTTCACGGTCCCGGACTGGGTGACGCTGCCCGACTGCCTGACTTTCCACCTCGACGCCCGTAACGCGGTGACGATGGCCGGGATCCCGTACCGGATCACCGAGGCGCTGCACTTCTCCAACGGCGGCGGTGTCTACGCGGCCGAGGACACCCGTACCGGGCGGAAGGCGGTGCTCAAGGAGGGACGGCCGCACGCCGGCCTGGCCGCCGACGGCGCCGACGCCGTCACCCGGATCCGCCGGGAGCACGACATCCTGCGGCTCCTGGACGGCATCGACGGGGTGCCGCGGGCATTCGAGCACTTCGTGGTCGGCGACCACCACTTCCTCGTCGAGGAGTTCGTCGAGGGACGGCCGCTGAACACCTTCTTCGCCGAGCGGCATCCCCTGCTGGACCCCGAGCCGGACCCGCAGGACCTCGCCGACTACACGGCCTGGGCGATGAAGATCTACGCCGGCACCGAACGGATCATCAAGCAGGTCCACGCACGCGGTGTCGCCTTCAACGACCTGCACATGTTCAACATCATGGTGGCCCCGGACGACACGGTGGCCCTGATCGACTTCGAGGCGGCGGCGCCCGCCGCCGAGAACCGCCGGCAGACCCTGGCGAACCCCGGCTTCCTGGCGCCCCCCGACCGGCGGGGCACCGCGATCGACCGTTACAGCCTCGCCTGTCTCAAGATCGCGCTGTTCACGCCGACGACGAACCTCTTCATGCTCGACCTGGCCAAGGCGGCCCACCTGGCCGAGGTGATCGCCGACTGGTTCCCGGTCCCCCCGGGCTACCTGGAAGAGGCGGTCGAGGAGATCACCCGGGGCGAGCCGGGCCGGTGGCCGATCCCCCGGCTCGCCCCGGAGCCACCCGGCTGGGAGAACGCCCGTGCCGCCCTGAGCAAGGCCATCCTCGCCAGCGCGACGCCGCAGCGCGACGACCGATTGTTCCCCGGCGACATCCAGCAGTTCGGCAGCGGCGGGCTCGGGCTGGCCTTCGGCGCGGCGGGCGTGCTGTACACGCTCGACATCACCGGCTACGGCGTCAGCTTCGAGCACGAGAACTGGCTGATCGAACACGCCACCGATCCCCCGCGCGGCACCGGTCTCGGACTGTACGACGGGCTGCACGGCGCCGCGTACGGGCTGGCCCACCTGGGGCATCCGGACGCCGCGGCGAAGGTCATCGACATCTGTCTCGGCGAACGCTGGGAGCGGCTCGGCATCGACCTGCACGGCGGGCTGCCCGGGGTCGCCCTCAACCTCGACCATCTCGCCGGCGTCCTGTCCGACCCGGCCCTGCGCGGGGCGGCGACGCGCGCCGCGCAGATCGTCGCGGACCACGTCATGGCCGCCGACGGCGCGCCGGCCCGGCCCGGGCTCATGCGCGGCATGTCCGGCCCGGCGCTGATGTTCCTCCGGCTCTTCGAGCGCACCGGCGACACGAACCTCCTCGATCTCGCAGCCCGTGCCATCGGGCTCGACCTCGACGGATGCGTGACCGACAAGAACGGCGCCATGCACGTCGACGACGGCTCACGCGTCCTGCCCTACCTCGCCCGCGGCAGCGTCGGGATCGGCATGGTCATCGACGACTACCTCCTCCACCGCGAGGACGAACGCTTCCGCGCGGCCCAGGCCGCCATCCGTACGGCCGCTCTCACGCGCTACTACGCCCAGTCCGGGCTGTTCAGCGGGCGCGCCGGGATGCTGCTCCACCTCGCCCGCCAGCGCGACCCGCGGACCGCCATGCACGTACGCGACATGGCCTGGCACGCGCTCTCGTACGGCGGCGGGCTGGCCTTCCCCGGCGAGAACCTGCTGCGGATGTCGATGGACCTGGGCACCGGGACCGCCGGCGTGTTACTCGCGCTCGGCGCGGCATTGCACGACGGCCCGGTCCACCTGCCGTTCCTGGCGGCACCAGAGCTACCCGCGAGAACCCTCGCGGGGACCGGAACGACTCATTCGGCAAGGAGGTGACACAACGATGGCGCTTCTGGACATGCAGGGGATGAGCACGGCCCCCGGTGGCCACGGTGGGGGCGGCGGTGGCGAGTTCAACAGCACGCTGAGCCTGCTCTGCCACAGCTCGCACAGCATCACGATCTGCCTCTGATGACTGACCCGTGGCCCTGAGTGCCATGGCAGGACCACGACAGCAAGGAGACCGATGACGGCGAGCAGGCTCGTGATTCGGACGATTCGCTACGGCGGCGTCTGGGCGAGTCTGCTCGCCGTCACCTCTTTGGTTCAGGCCGGGGCCGCGATCCTCCTGCCGGCGGTGCTCGGCCGGGCCGTCGACGGCATCCTCGGCGGTTCCCGCGCACTGACCTGGCCGGCCCTGTACGCCGGCCTGGTCGCCCTCTCGATGGCCGGCGACTCCGTCACCGAACTGTCCATCGGGGCGAGCACGGCCAACGCGACGGCACGGCTGCGGCACCGGTTCACCCGGCACATGCTCGGACTGGGCACGTCCGCCGGTCTTCCCGCGGGCGACCTGACGACCCGCGCGGTCACGGCGACGGCGGACACCGCGTACGCGCCGTCCGCCTCGATCCTGGCGTTCACCACCGTCGTCCCTCCCCTCGGCGGGGTGGTCGCCCTCATCCTTCTCGATCCCTGGCTCGCGCTGACCTTCGCGCTGGGCCTGCCCGCGATCGTCGCCCTCCTCCGGTCCTTTGTCCGCGACACCTCCACGGTGGTCGGCCGGTATCTGGAGG
>DASQPY010000192.1:0-6004 GCA_035643735.1 Actinoallomurus sp.
GGTCTTACGCCGCTGCGCGAAGGCAGCGTCGATCACCGCGAACACCTCCGCACGCGGAACCCCCGATGGAGACTCGCGTCGGGCGAAGGCGACCAGGCCGGAGTCGACGTTCGGCACCGGCCAGAACACCGCGCGGCTGACGTTGCCCGCGCGTCGCGTCTTCGCGTACCAGGCCATCTTCACCGACGGCACGCCGTACACCTTGCCGCCGGGACCCGCCGTGAGCCGGTCGGCGACCTCGGCCTGCACCATGACCAGCCCGTGCCGCAGCGACGGGAACGCGCTGAGCAGGTGCAGCACGACGGGTACGGCGACGTTGTAGGGCAGGTTCGCGACGAGGGCGGTCGGCGGCGGCCCGGGCAGCTCCGTCACGCGCAGTGCGTCGCCCGGCACGACCTCGAGCCGGTCGGCGAGGTCGGGAGCACGGTCGGCGACGGTCGCCGGCAGACGCCGCGCCAGCGCCTCATCCAGCTCGACGGCCACGACCCGGCTCGCGACGGGCAGCAGCGCGAGGGTCAGCGACCCGAGGCCGGGCCCCACCTCGAGGACCACGTCGTCGGGGCCGATCTCGGCGTCGCGGACGATGCGGCGCACCGTGTTCGCGTCGATGACGAAGTTCTGGCCGAGTGTCTTGGTCGGGCGCAGGCCCAGGTCCGCGGCGAGCGCGCGGATGTCCGCCGGCCCGAGAAGTCGTTCAGCCACATACTTAGTGTCCCGTACGTGCAACAGTTCCGGCGCCGCGCCCGTCCCCGTACCGAGGAGGGTGCCTTGAGCGACGTAACGAGCTTCGAAGAGTTCGTCGGTGCGCGGGCCGACGCGCTGATGCGCTATGCCTATGTGCTGACGGGCAACCCTGATGACGCGGCGGACCTGCTGCAGGAGTCACTGACACGGGTGCGAGGGGCGTGGCCCCGGGTCATCAACAAGCGCGAGCCGGAAGGCTACGTCCGGACGACCATGGCCCGGCTGCACATCAGCGTCTGGCGGAGCAGGCGTCGCGAGCGCCTGGTTCCCGAACCACCCGAACAGGGCTACCAGGACGAGGCGCTCGCACGGGCGGACGGGGACGACGGCCTGTGGCTCGCTCTCACCGGGCTGCCCCGCAAACAGCGGGCCGTTCTGGTCCTTCGCTACTACGAATCGCTGACCGACGCGGAGATCGCCGACGTGCTCGGTATCTCGCGCGGCACGGTCCGCAGCCAGGCGTCGCGGGCGCTCGAGAAGCTGCGCACGACCTGGCGTCCGTCCATGACGAATGGGAGTGTGCGATGACCGAAGAACTGGAGATCGCCCTCCGGCGGACCCTCAAGGACGCCGCCGAACGCGCGCCGAAGGCACCGCCGGGCATCGGGCTGGAGCCGCGCGCCCGGCGTGCGCCCCGTGGGTACTCCCGGATGGCGCTGGTCGCCGCCGCCGTCGCCGTGGCCGTCGGGGGCGCCACGGTCGGCGGCCGTACGCTGATGCGCGGTTCACCATCGGCGAACGGCACGCCCGCCACCACCCCCAGCGGGCATCCGTCACCGGCGCTGCACGCGCCGAAGAAGGCCAAGGTTCCGCCGATCGAGAGCGTCTGGCCCAAGGCAGCGCACCGGGTACCCCGCACCCTTCCGAACGGCCGGAAGTACGCCCCGCGGGCCTTCATCGACGACAACACCGTCCTCGTGTCCACCGATGCGAGCTTCGAGAAGGCCGGCGCTCTGTACGCCTACGATCTGCGGAACCAGACCGCGAAGCAGATCACGCAGGTCGTCACGCCGCCGAACACGAAGGTGTTCGCCTCGGACTTCACGACCGGGAACGGGTACGCCGCCTGGTGGCTCTCCGGCGACTACGGCACCGACATCTGGGCGGCGCCGCTCTCCGGTGGCCCCGCACGCCTCGTCAGCCAGGCGAAGACCGCCCCGCCGTCCCGGCTCGTGATCGATGGTGCGGACGCCGTCTGGTCGGCCAGCGGCACCGGCGGCGTGTACCGGGCTCCCCTGGCCGGAGGCGGCACCACCCGGGAGGTTCCAGGTAGTCGATCGATGTACATCCTCTCTTGGCCGTGGATCGGCTCCCCTGACGCGTACCAGAGGCCGGGCCGACAGGAGGACAGGTACGGCATCACCGCCTTCGCGCACGTGAAGAACGTGCTGACCGGGCAGACGCTCTCCGCGCACCTCACCGATCGCGCGGCGTGGACCTGCGGCCTGACCTGGTGCGTCGGTCAGGCCCCGAACTTCGTCACCGAGGCGCAGCGCCGCGACGGCAGCGGCCGCCGGGCGATCCCGCCCGGGGAGCCCATGTCGGTGATGCCCCCGATCCTGGACCGGTTCCTCATCGCCCTCCCTCGCGGCGGGACCATAGCGGTGTACGACCTGCGCACCGGCCGGATAGGCGACCTGCGGATCCCCTCAGGCAAGGGAGGCGCCGGGCTCGTGTCACCCCCCGGCCCGACGAACCGGCTCTACTACACGACGACGAACGGCGGATACGTGATCGTCGACCTGGGCGCGATCTGAGCCCCTACCCTCTGGCCCGCGACCCGATGGGTACGGCGGAGGCGCGGGGCTCAGGTCACCAGGGGCCGAAGACGCGCTCTCCGGTACGGCTGATCGTGGCGCACAGCTCGCCGAGGTCGAGGTTCTTGACCTCGGCGAGGCAGCGGGCGGTCAGCGGTACGAGGTAGGGCGCGTTCGGCCGGCCGCGGTAGGGCATCGGCGTGAGGTAGGGGGCGTCGGTCTCCACCAGCAGGAGCTCGGCCGGCGCGACCTCGGCCGCCTCACGCAGGTCACCGGCGTTCTTGAAGGTGACGTTGCCCGCGAAGCTCATGACGTAGCCGCGGTCGGCGCAGACCTTGGCCATCTCCCTGTCGCCGGAGAAGCAGTGGAAGACCACCTTGTCCGGCGCGCCCTCCTCGGCCAGGATGCGCAGGACGTCGTCGTGGGCGTCGCGGTCGTGGATGACCAGGGCCTTGCCCGTGCGCTTGGCGATGTCGACGTGCGCGCGGAACGACCGGTGCTGGTCGCCGGCCTTCGCCCAGTCGCGGTAGTAGTCGAGCCCGGTCTCCCCGACGGCGCGTACGTGCGGCAGGGCGGCGAGCGAGGCGATCTCGTCCAGGACCTCGTCGGTGGCGTTGCCCGCGTCGTTCGGGTGGATCGCGACCGCGGCGTAGACGTCGTCATGAGCGGCGGCCGCCTCGGCACACCACCGTGACGAGGCGAGGTCGTACCCGACGGTCACCGCCCGGCGGATGCCGACGGCCTGCCCGGCGGCAAGGACCTCGGGGACCGGGGTCGTGATGATGTCGAGGTGGCAGTGGCTGTCGAAGACCTCGACCGGCAGCGGCTCGGGAGGCGGCGGAGCCGCCTCCCGGGAGTCGCTCCGGCTCATGCCTGCTCGAGCCGGGCCAGCTCCTCATCCACGACCGAGGAGTCGAGCTTGGCGAAGAGCGGCTTCGGCGGTGCCAGCGGGACTCCGGGGGTGATCGGCTGGGACTCCCAGCGCGCCGCCGTGTCGTACGCGCCGGTCAGCACCTGGTAGCCGGGGCCGCCGTCCTCGTCGACGTCCTGGATCTCCGGCATGCCGCTCCACTCGCCCTCGCCGCCGAGCAGCTTGTGCACCTTGTCGGACGAGCTCGGCAGGAAAGGCGTCAGCAGCGACTTGGCGTCGTCGACGAGTTGCAGCGCCACGTGCATGATGGTCTTCATCCGCTCCGGGTCCTCGGTGCGGAGCTTCCACGGCGCCTCGTCGGAGAGGTACTTGTTGGCCTCGGCGACGGTCCGCATGGTCTCGCTGACGGCGTTCTTGAACCGCGACCGCGACAGCTCCGCGCCGACCGCGTCGAAGGCCTTGCGCGAGCGCTCCATGATCGCTCGGTCGCCGTCGGTCAGCTCGCCCGGGGCCGGGATCTCACCGATGTTCTTGGCCGCGAAGGAGACCGACCGGTTGACCAGGTTGCCCCACGCGGCGACGAGCTCGTCGTTGTTGCGGCGGACGAACTCCGACCAGGTGAAGTCGGTGTCCTGGTTCTCCGGGCCGGCCACCGCGATGTAGTAGCGCAGCGCGTCGACGTCGTAGCGCTCCAGGAAGTCGCGTACGTAGATCACGACCTGCCGCGACGAGGAGAACTTCCGTCCCTCCATCGTCAGGAACTCCGAGGAGACGATGTCGGTGGGCAGGTCCAGCTTGCCGAGCGCGCCCGGCCGGCCACCCTTGTCGCCCTCCCCGTTGTAGCCGAGCAGCATCGCCGGCCAGATCTCCGAATGGAAGACGATGTTGTCCTTGCCCATGAAGTAGTAGGACTCGGCGTCGGGGTTCTGCCACCACGCGCGCCACGCGTCCGGGTCACCGGAGCGCTTGGCCCACTCGACGGAGGCGGACAGGTAGCCGATGACGGCGTCGAACCAGACGTAGAGCCGCTTGTCGGGCCGGTCGATCCAGCCCGGCAGCGGCACCGGCACGCCCCAGTCGAGGTCGCGGCTGATCGGCCGCGGCTGCATGTCGTCGAGGAGATTGCGGGTGAACTTGTAGACGTTCGGCCGCCACAGCCCCTCCTTGCCCTGCAGCCAGGAGCCGAGGGTCTCGGAGAAGGCGGGCAGGTCGAGGAAGAAGTGTTCGGTCTCGACGAACTCCGGCGCCTCGCCGTTGATGCGGCTCCGCGGATTGATCAGGTCGATCGGGTCGAGCTGGTTACCGCAGTTGTCGCACTGGTCGCCGCGCGCGCTGTCGTACCCGCAGATCGGGCAGGTGCCCTCGATGTAGCGGTCGGGCAGCGTACGGCCGGTGGACGGCGAGATCGCGCCCATCGTGGTCTTCTCGAAGATGTAGCCGTTGGCGTGCAGGCCCTTGAAGATCTCCTGGGAGACGCCGTAGTGGTTGCGCGTCGTCGTCCGGGTGAACAGGTCATAGGACATGCCGAGGCCGTGGAGGTCCTGGCCGATCACCTTGTTGTAGCGGTCGGCGAGCTCGCGGGCGCTCACGCCCTCCTTGTCGGCCTGCACCTGGATCGGCGTACCGTGCTCGTCGGTGCCGCTGACCATCAGGACCTTGTTCCCGGCCATCCGCTGGTAGCGGCTGAACATGTCGCAGGGCAGTGCGAAGCCGGAGACGTGCCCGATGTGGCGGGGCCCGTTGGCGTACGGCCAGGCGGGCGCGGTCAGGATGTGACGGCTGGACATGCCCCTAAGACTAGAGGCCGTACCGTGATGCCTCACGCCGATATCCGATCGCCCGCCCGCCACACCGGGTTCAGGCCGCGACGCCGGCCGCTTCGGCCTCGGCCATCGCGAGGGCGAAGTCCCTCGTGGACAGCCACAGCTTGTAGATGATCGCGATCTCGAAGACCAGCATCAGCAGGCCGGCCGTGACCGTCATCGGAATGATCGCGTGACACAACGGCCCGATGATGAACACGGCCATCTGGAACTCGATCCCGCTGACCAGGTGCGCCCGGACCCGCCGCCGGGCCAGCCAGTCGCGGATCCGCAGATACCAGGGGAAGCGCGTACGGAAGCCCTGATGCAGGTCGACGACCGGCGCCGGGGGCGTCTCGGCCTCGTCAGGGTGGAGGGGCAGCACCCGCTCGATGAGCCGTTCGTCCGCCATCGGCCCGCGGGCCTCCCGTAGCCGGGCCCGCATCTCCCGGCGTGCGGCGGCCACCTTCAGGGCGTCCAGATAGCGGAGCATGTCCAGGAAGACGATCCCGACTCCCAGTCCCAGGTAGATCGGGCGGTCGGTGGCCGCGAACTGGCCGGCCGTCAGCGCGACGGCGCAGATCAGGACACGTACGCGGTCGAAGACGTAGTCGAGCCAGCTGCCGAAGACCGTTCCGGTCCCCTTGAGCCGGGCGATCTTCCCGTCCATGCAGTCGAGGACGAAACTCAGGTGGTAGAGCACCGCGCCGGCGACGAGCCACTTCCAGTCGGCCTCCCAGAAGCACCAGGCCGCTCCCAGCCCGAGCAGCAGCGCCCCGCTCGACAGGCTGTTCGGGCTCAGCGACGTGCGGTTCGCCGTGACCTTCACC
>DASQPY010000193.1:0-5706 GCA_035643735.1 Actinoallomurus sp.
GAACGCCACGATCGAGGACTTCGTGATCGCGCGCGGCGACGGCTCGGTGCTGTTCATGCTCGCGAACGTCGTCGACGACATGACGCAGGGCATCACGCACGTGATCCGCGCCGAGGAGCACCTGTCCAACACCCCCAAGCAGCAGATGCTGTGGGAGGCGCTGGGCGTCCAGCCGCCGATCTGGGCGCACGTGCCCGTCGTCGTCAACGAGAAGCGCCAGAAGCTGTCCAAGCGCCGCGACAAGGTCGCCCTCGAGGACTACCAGGCCGAGGGATACCTCGCCGAGGCGATGCGCAACTACCTGATGCTCCTGGGCTGGGCGCCGTCCGGCGACCGGGAGATCGTGCCGTGGAGCGTGATTGAGCAGGAGTTCCGCCTGGAGGACGTCCACCCGTCCCCGGCGTTCTTCGACGTCAAGAAGCTGCGCGCGTTCAACGGCGAGTACATCCGCGCCCTGCCGGTCGAGGAGTTCATCGAGCGGTGCCGGCCCTGGCTCGTCGCGCCGTACGCTCCCTGGACGCCGGAGCAGTACGACGAGGACGTGTTCGCCGCGCTCGCCCCGTTCGCGCAGACCCGCGTGGCGGTGATGTCGGAGATCACCGCGATCGTGGACTTCGCGTTCCTGGCCGAGCCGGAGATCGACGAGGCGTCGTGGAACAAGGCGATGAAGGAGCCCGCCGCCGCGATCCTGGCCGCCGCGCTCGAGTCGTACGCCGACGCGCCCTGGACGGCCGAGGAGCTCAAGGCGCGTACGGAGGCGATCGGCACTGCGCACGGGCTGAAGCTCGGCAAGACCCAGGCGCCGATACGCGTCGCGGTCACCGGCCGTACGGTCGGCCTCCCGCTGTTCGAGTCGTTGCAGGTCATCGGCAGGGACCGGACGATGGACCGGCTGAGGAAGGCAATCGGCGCTCTGTCCTGACGCTGATGGGACGACCTGGACACCAGGGCCACCGGCTGCGTACGGTGGCGCGGAAAGCGCTTTCCCTGGGCTCGGGAGGTCATCGGTGGCGACACGCACCCTCGGCGTCATCATGAACGGCGTGACCGGTCGGATGGGACACAACCAGCATCTGGTCCGGTCCGTTCTGGCCATCAACGCCCACGGCGGCGTGGCGCTCGACGACGGTGACCGCGTCCTGCTCCGGCCCATCCTCGTCGGGCGCGACGCCGTCAAGCTCCGTGCCCTCGCGCGGACCCACGGGCTGGAGCACTGGACCACGTCGCTCGGCGAGGCGCTCGACGATCCCGGTGCCGACATCTACTTCGACGCCCAGGTGACGCAGGCGCGCGTCCCCGCGGTCGCGAAGGCGATCGAGGCGGGCAAACACGTCTATGTCGAGAAGCCGACCGCGGAGAGTCTCGGCGGCGCGCTGGAGCTCGCCCGGCTCGCGCGCGCCGCCGGCGTCAAGAACGGCGTCGTACAGGACAAGATCTTCCTGCCCGGCCTGCTCAAGCTGAGGAGGCTGGTCGACGGCGGCTTCTTCGGCCGGATCCTGTCGGTACGGGGCGAGTTCGGCTACTGGGTGTTCGAGGGTGACTGGCAGGCCGCCCAGCGCCCGTCGTGGAACTACCGGTCCGAGGACGGCGGTGGCATCGTGCTCGACATGTTCCCGCACTGGACGTACGTCCTGGAGAGCGTCTTCGGAAGGGTCGACGCGGTCACCGCACGGGCGGTGACGCACATCCCCGGTCGTTCGGACGAAAACGGCAAACCGTACGACGCGACCGCGGACGACGCCGCGTACGGGATCTTCGAGCTGGACGGCGGGATCGTCGCGCAGATCAACTCCTCCTGGTGCGTACGGGTGAACCGGGACGAACTCCTGGAGTTTCAGGTGGACGGCACGCACGGCAGCGCCGTCGCGGGCCTGCGCGACTGCCGGGTCCAGCACCGCGGCATGACACCCAAGCCGGTGTGGAACCCCGACATTCCCGCGGAGCACGGGTTCCGCGGGCAGTGGCACGAGGTCCCGGACAACACCGTCTTCGAGAACGCCTTCAAGACCCAGTGGGAGATGTTCATCCGCCACGTCGCCGACGACGCGCCGTTCCCGCACGACCTCGCCGCCGGAGCGCGCGGCGTGTACGTCGCCGAGGCGGGGCTGCGTTCGTCGGCGGAGGGTCGCCGTATCGAACTGGAGTCACTCGATGATCACACGTGAGAACCGCGTACGGCGGCGGCCGGCCCGCCGCTTCCTGCTCCTTCCCGTGCCTGGGGGAGCGCTCGAGTCCTACGAGCTCAAGGGGCCGTACGCCTGGCCCCGGCCGGAGGCGCGGCCCACGTCACGCGTCGCGTACGCCGCCGCTCACGTCGTCGCCGACCCGCTCGCCGATCCGGGCACCGCGACACTCGACTGGGACACCACGCTCGCGTACCGGCGTCATCTGTGGTCGTACGGGATGCGCGTGGCCGACGCGATGGACACCGCGCAGCGCAACATGGGCCTGGACTGGGAGACCACCCGCGAGCTGATCCGCCGCAGCGCCGCCGAGGCGAAGACCTTCGGCGACCCGTACGAACTGCTCGCCTGCGGGGCGGGCACCGACCAGGCCCCGGACGCCGCCTCGCTCGACGCGGTCACCGCCGCGTACACCGAGCAGGCCGGCGTGGTCGAGGAGGCCGGCGCCCGCGTCATCCTCATGGCCAGCCGGCAGCTCGCCGCGGTCGCGCGCGGGCCCGAGGACTACCACGAGGTGTACGGGCGTGTGCTGGACCAGGTCTCCCGCCCGGTGATCCTGCACTGGCTGGGGGAGATGTTCGATCCTCGGCTGTCCGGATACTGGGGTTCGCCCGATCTGGAGACGGCCACCGAGTCGTTCCTGACGCTCGTACGCTCGCGCGCCTCGTCCATCGACGGCGTCAAGGTCTCCCTGCTCGACGCCGCGCACGAGACGCGGCTGCGGGCCTCGCTGCCATCGGGCGTACGGCTCTACACGGGCGACGACCTCGACTACCCCTCGCTGATCAAGGACGGCAGCGACGCGCTGCTCGGCATCTTCGACGCGATCGCCCCGGCCGCGTCCGCCGCCCTGGCCGCCCTGGACCAGGGAGAGCCGGAGACCTACGACGCGATCCTCGCCCGTACGCTGCCGCTGGCCCGCAAGATCTTCGAGGCGCCGACGTACAACTACAAGACCGGCATCGTGTTCCTGGCCTGGCTCGCCGGACACCAGGACGCGTTCGTGATGGTCGGCGGCGCGCAGGGCGCACGGTCGGTGCTGCACCTGACCGACGTGTTCCGTCTCGCCGACCAGGCGGGTCTGCTGCCCGACCCCGACCTGGCAGTACGCCGGATGCGCTCCTTCCTCACCACCGCCGGCGTGCTGTGAACCGCCTCTCGCTGAACCAGTGGACGACGCGTCGCTGGACGGTGGCCGAGGCGGTCGACGGATGTGTCCGCCACGGCATCCCGGCGATCGGCCTGTGGCGCGAGCACGTCGCCGCGCACGGCCTGGAGGAGACGGCGTCGCTCGTACGCTCGGCGGGCCTGCGCGTCTCGTCACTGTGCCGCGGCGGTTTCTTCACGCGTGCACACTGGCGCGAGGAGAACCGGCGGGCCATCGACGAGGCGGCGGTGCTGGGGGCGGCCTGCCTGGTCCTGGTGCCGGGCGGGTTGCCCACGGGATCCACGGACCTGGCCGGCGCACGCGCCCAGGTATCCGACGCCGTGGCCGAGCTGGCACCCTACGCGCGGGAGCGCGGGGTACGGCTGGCACTTGAGCCGCTGCATCCGATGTACTGCGGCGACCGGTCGGTGGTCTCGACGCTGAAACAGGCCCTCGACATCGCGCCGCCTGACGTCGGCGTCGTCGTCGACTCCTTCCACGTCTGGTGGGACCCCGAGGCGGCGGAGCAGATCGCTCGCGCGGGCTCGCGGATCGCCGCCTTCCAGGTCTGCGACTTCCTGCTGCCGCTCCCGTCCGACCTGCTGCTCGGCCGCGCGATGATGGGCGACGGAGTGATCGACTTCCCGCCTCTGCGCGCCGCCGTCGAGGCTGCGGGTTACACCGGCGACATCGAGGTCGAGATCTTCAACGCCGATGTGTGGGCGGCCGATCCTGACGAGGTACTCGCCACCATGAAGAAGCGCTACGCCGAGCTGGTCCTGGCGTAGCGGGCGCGCCCTAGCTGCGTGCCAGGAGTGTGCGGGCGGCGAGGGCGACGAGCAGGACGGGGACGATGAGGTAGGCGGTGCGGAACCCGGTCAGGTCGGCGAGCCGGGCGAGGACGAACGGCGCACCGCCGATCGCCACGCCGGAGGCGAGCGCGGCCCGCGCGGCGGCCCGGTCGGGCGCGTGCGGCCAGGCCGCGACCGTACGGCTGACCGTGGTGGGATACAGCAGCGCGACCCCGAGCCCGGCCACCGCGAGCCCGACCGCGGCGAGGGGGAGTACCGGAGCCGCCCAGAACAGCAAGAACCCGGCCGCGGCGACGGCCGTGCACACCAGCATCAGAAGCCGCTCGTTCGGCACCCGCCGCGTGACCGGCACCGAGAGGGACCGTCCGGTCGCCATGCCCACGAGGAACAGCGCCGCCACCGCGGGAGCCAGCCCGTCGGACGCGTGGTGCCACTCGGTGACCGCCGAGGCCGCCCAGAACACCATGCAGAACTCCACACTGACCGCGAACAGCACCTCGCACCAGGGCCCGATCAGATCTTTCGCCCTGCCGCGCGGCGCGTCGTGGGGAGGCGTCTCCGCGGTCGGCAGCGGAATACGCCAGGCGGGCGCCATCACGAGAGCGAGCATCACCAGAGGAGCGACGAGGTAACCGGCCCGCCACCCGAGCCCGGACGCCAGCGCCCCCGCCACCGCGAGGGGAGCGAGCACCGAGGCCGCACTGGCCAGCCCATTGGCCTCCCCGACCGCCGCCGCGGGCGCGTGCGGGTGAAGCGCGCCGAGGAGGGCGGGGATCAGCTGGATGAGCAGAGCCCCGCCGATGCCGAGCAGGAGCGCCCCGAGCAGCGTCAGCGTGCGCTGGGAGGTGGCCAGCAGCAGCCCACCAAGGATCATCCCCCCGATCGAGACCCGCAGCGCCACCCCCCGCCCGATCCACCCGACGACGGGCCCGCCGACGACCCCGACCATGAGCAGCCCGACCGCGAAGAGTGTGGGGTAGAAGGCGACCTGATCACGCCCCACATGCAGATCCTTCTGCAGCGGCACGAGGATGGCACCAAGCCCGTTGAGCAGGAACCCGAAGGAACTGAGCACGATGTACAGCAACCAGGTCGCGTTGCCCCGCGACAAACCCCCCGCACGTTCCACATGCGGAGACTAGCCGGGCGGACCGACATGCCGCCGAGCCACCCGATACGGGGCCGGTGCCACCAGCGGCCGGTCCGGAGAGCCTCCAGGACCACACGGCCCTCGCGTTCGCGAGCGGTGGTGAATGTCCGCTAAACTCGCTGAGGCGCTGCGGACCAGGGGTTCGTGGCCTGTGGGGTATGGTGTAATCGGCAGCACGACTGATTCTGGTTCAGTTAGTCTAGGTTCGAGTCCTGGTACCCCAGCAAGCGTCTGACCTGCAGCGGGAGTCTCATCGAGACCCCCGCTTTCGTCATCTCTGGGCCCGCTGGGGAACGGATAGGGAACAGCCCCCGCGTCGGTCATACGCGCCGGGGTGTTGCCATGAGCTGACAACATCGCGTGGCCGACGTACCAACCCGCGGTCGCCGTCGCGATCACCCCAGCACTCCCAAC
>DASQPY010000194.1:0-3297 GCA_035643735.1 Actinoallomurus sp.
CCACTCGATCGTGCCGCGCCTGGCGACGTTGATCGTCATGCCGCTCGCCCCGACCGAGGCGCCCGACGCGGTCAGCTCGAACGGCACCGAGTAGTAGTCCAGCCTCGTGCCGGTGGCCACCGAGACGGTCACCTTCTGGTCGGCGCGGCCGGCGTCGGCGACCTCAAGCGTGCCGGACGACGGCGTCACGGTGATGCCCTCCGGCGGCTTGGCCGTCCAGGTCACCGTGCCGCCCTTGCCGATCGCCTGCACGCGCAGGGTCGCCTCGGCCGACTCCCCCGGTTCGAGCGAGGTCATCCCGGGTGAGATCGCGGACAGGTAGGGCTTGGCGCCGGTGCCGAACGAGGGCGGCGCGTCGCCGGGGTCACTGCCGAACGCGGTGTTCGGCTGGGCGCCCATCGCGAAGTCCAGCCTTCCGCCGGAGGCGACGAAGGATTCCGGCAACCAGGCGCGCGTGGCCGCCTTTCCGCCGACCTTGAGCGACTGCACGTAGTAGTTCGTGTCGGAGGCTCCGGGCGCGTTGATCGTGATCTTCTGGCCGCTCGACCGCTTCACCGTGATCTTGGGGAACTCGGGACTGTTCAGCACCATCTCGGCGCGGCCCGGGATGGCGGGGTACATGCCGAGCCCGGCGAACACCCGCCACGCCGACATCGTGCCGAGGTCGTCGTTGCCGACCAGCCCGTCCGGCCCGGGCTTGAACAGCTTCGTACGGGCCCGCGCGACCACGTCCTGGGTCTTGTACGGCCGGCCGGCCCAGGCGTACAGCCACGGCGTCTGCAGCGACGGCTCGTTGCCCAGGTAGGCGTACGGCTTCTGCGACCCGGCGTTGAGCTCGGTGAAGAACGTGTCGAGCCGCTCGGCCGCCTTGTCCCGGCCGCCCATGGCACCGAACAGGCCCGCGACGTCGGAGTAGGTCATCCAGTGGTACTGCGCGCCGTTGCCCTCGACGTACCAGCCCGGGTCGGCCGGATCGAACGGGGACAGGAACGAACCGTCGCCGAAGCGCGGCTGGATCCAGTCGTTCAGCGGGTTATAGATCGTCTCCCACGCGTGCGAGCGCTTCATGAACTCCCGGTAGGTGGCGTTCTCGCCGAGCCGCTGTGCGAGCTGGGCGATGCCGAAGTCGGCCAGGCCGTACTCCAGCGTCGTTGCCGGGTCGCCCGGCACGTACCCGAGCTTGAGGTAGTCCGCGTTGCCGGACCGCTCGGTGTAGCCGGTGGCCTTGTCCTCACCGACCCGGTTCGCGCCCTTGACCATCGCGGCCAGCGCCCCGCCGGCGTCGAAGTCGCGCGCGCCGAAGGCGTACATGGTCGAGATGATCGAGTGGTACGGGTCGCCGTTCATGACGCCGGTGATGGTGTTCTGGTGCGACCAGCGGTCCCAGACGTCACCGACCGCGTGAGCGTCGTTGTACATGGACTGGGCGATGTCCGCCCCGACGTCGGGGGCGAGCAGGGCGATGAGCTGCGCCTCGCTGCGGTAGATGTCCCAGCCGGAGAACGTCGCGTACTGGTGGTGACCGCTCCTGACCTTGTGGGTGCGGTAGTCGAACCCGGTGTAGGTGCCGTCGGCGTCGTCGAAGACGTAGGGCTGGAGCATCGCATGGTAGAGCGCGGTGTAGAAGGTCTTCAGCGGGTCGGCCGCGCCGCCCTCGATCTTGATCTGGCCGAGCCGCTTCTCCCAGGTCCTGTACGCCGCGGCGCTGATCGCGGCGTACCCCTTGCTCCCGACCTCGGTTCGGAGATTCTGCCTGGCGCCGTCGACGCTCACGTACGACAGGCCGGTGCGCATCTGAACCGGCCTGTTCCTGCTGGTGTCGAACTGCAGGTAGACGCCCGAGCCGGGGCCCTTGACGTTGACGTCCTGGGTGGAGAGCCGCGCCGTGGACTTCGGCACGGGCCTGCCCTCGGGGCCGTTGTGGATCCGGCCGAAGATCTTCTGGGTCTGCTGCGGGACCTTGGCCGGCGCCCTGCCACGTACGTCCGCCTCACCCGGCTCGACCGAGTCGTCCTTCCAGGTGCCGTACGCCGTGAAGGGCTGGTCGAAGGTCGCGCTGAAGTAGACGTAGTAGCGGGTGTCGGAGCCGCAGAAGCCGCCGGTCTTGGCCCAGCCGGAGACGGTGTTGCCCTTGACGGTGGCCTCGGCGTCGTCCACGCCGTTGATCGAGCCGGTCACGTTGAGCAGCAGCGTGCCGACCTTGTCGGTGGGGAAGGTGAACCTGGCCACGCCTGCGCGCTGGGTGGCGGCCAGCTCCGTCCTCACGCCCGTGTCCGTGGTCATGGCGTACGAGCCTGGCGACGCCTGTTCGTTGGCGTGCTGGAAGGTCTGGACGTAGTCCGTGCCGTGCGTGGCGGGCGAGTTCTTGATCGGCCCGGAGAAGGGGATGACCGGGAAGTCCTGGGCGCCGGTACAGCCGGGCCCGGAGATGTGGGTCATGCTGAAGCCGCGAAGGCGGTTGTCCTCGTACTTGTAGCCGCCGCCGGAGGTGCGGACGGTGTCGGGGCTCCACTGCATCATGCCGAAGGGCACCACCGCGCCGGGGAAGTCCATCCCGGCGCCGCCGCCGTGCCGAAGTCGGGTCCGCCGTCCTGGGTGCCTACGAACGGGTTGACGTAGGAGGCCGGATCTGACGCGGCCGCCGTCGCCGGTAGGGCCGGGAGGGCCAGAGAGGTGAGAGCCAGACAGAGCATCCCTGCGAGGCGGTTACGCGTACGTCTGAGCACTGCTGCTCCTCTGCAGGCGGTTCGAAGAGGATCACCGGCCGCGCCGGCGGGGGCCACCGCGATCATGACAACCTTGTCGCGCTCGGATTGTTGATCTCCTTGACCGGCCAGTCAAGGGCCGGTATCGGCCAACATGGCAGCACGAGAGCCGTCGGCGCCGGTCGCCACGCCGCGACGGCGGCAAAGGCGCCTCGGAGACCACGCCGACGCGACAGCGCCGTGTCGTGAACGGGCCCCGGGGAAACGGTGACCGCATTCAGCCTGGCCCGCCCCAAAGAACTCGACGAACGCGCCGAGGACGACTGCCCGACGCGTGGAGGCTCAGCCGGGGCCCTACGGGCCCTGTGGGCGGAAGGGGCCGGGAGGCGGGGGGCCGAAGGACGGACCCGGCTGCAGGAAGCCCGACTGGTCCGGCCCGGCCCACGGTGGGCTGAGGGGGCGGGTCGGCCGCAGCTGGAAGGCCTGGCGCGCCACGTGCATGAGGTTCATCAGGTCGAGCCGGCGCCGGTAGAACCAGGCCGGCTCCGCCACCCCGCGCTCGGCGCGCTGGTGGAGCAGTGCGAGCTCGGTC
>DASQPY010000195.1:0-2360 GCA_035643735.1 Actinoallomurus sp.
CCAAGGACGTCAGCCCAGGCGACCCCTACACGCCGCTGTTGCGCGGCTACATGGGCGACAAGGTGCGGATCCGGGCCCAGGTCGGCGCGCACGAGGAGACCCACAACCCCACCGTGGAGGGCGTCAAGTGGCTCCAGGACCCGAGGAACGCCAACTCGGGCTGGTGCAACAGCGTCACGCAGGGCATCTCCGAGTACGCCGACTTCGAGCTGCCGGTCCCGACCGACCTCGGCCCGGGCAACCCGGCGGAGGTCGACCACCTCTACTCGATGAGCGGCAGCACCGATGACCTCTGGCACGGCACCTGGGGCATCCTGCGCAGCTACGTCAAGGCGAGATCGGATCTCCTGAAACTGCCCGACAATCCCATCCCCTCCACGGGGTGGACCATCACCAACCAGTCGCAGTTCGACCAGACCTGCCCGTTGATCACCAACGGGTCGCCGACGCCGGTCCGCAACATGAAGGTCGCGGCGGTTCGCGCGGCGGACGTGCTCGGGCCCGACGGGCTCGTGTACAACGACCGGACCACCGCGGTGAAGTATCCAGCCGGGTTGGTGCAGGGCGCCGGGCCGCTGAAGGACCCCGACGCGCTGCTGTTCTTCAACTACGACGACATCGTCTGGGACTTCTCGGCCGACCCGCTGAAGGCCAACGGCAAGCCGGTGGGCCTCAAACCGGGCGTCCCGGTCGAGCCGCTGGTGCTGCGCGCCAACGCGGGCGACTGCATGAAGGTCGAGCTGACCAACGCGTTCCAGCTGCCGACGGGGGCGGTGCCGGACACGCCCGGGTTCAACGGGCTGCCCCCGATCATCCACAAGGACGAGAACGCCGACGGGGCGGGTGGCATCTCGACGTTCAACGAGAACGACATCCGACCCTCGAGCAAGATCGGGTTCCACCCGCAGCTCATCGCCGCCGGCGCCCGCCAGAACGACGGGCTCAGCGTCGGCCGGAGCAAGCTCACCAAGCTCACCGGCCCTCAGAACAAGTACACCTACACCTGGTACGCCGGGGACGTCGACATGGTGCCGGTGACCGGCGGGGTCCAGGCCAGGGCGCACCCGGTCGAGCTCGGCGCGATCAACCTGTCCTCGACCGACCTGATCGAGCACGCCGGCAAGGGCCTGGTGGGGGCGCTGGTCATCGAGCCGCCGGGCTCGACCTGGACGACCGACGCGAACAGCCGCCTGTCGGCCAGGATCACCGCGCCGGACACCTCGTTCCGCGAGCACGTCACCGTCCTCCAGGACAACCTCCAGCTCCACTACGGCAGCCAATGCACGCCCGGCGACGCGAACCTCCAGTGCGCGGTGCCGGATGTCGCCAGCGAGGGTGCGGGGGTGGCCGAGGACGCCGAGGACTCCGGCCAGAAGGCGATCAACTACGGCGCCGATCCCCTGTGGTACCGGCTCGGGGTCACCCCTGACACGGACACCGGGGACCTGAACAACAACACCGACATCCATCGGGTCTACGCCAACGAGCTGGTCGGCGGCGATCCCCAGACCCCGGTGTTCACCGCCAAGGCGGGCGAGCCGGTGCGGATACGGTTGCTGGAGCCCGGCGGGCACCCCCGGGCGCACGTCTTCACCGTCCACGGTCACGCCTGGCAGCGGGAGCCGTACCTGAACAACTCGGACCGGCTGAACTACGGGCCGCCGCCCGACGATCCGACGGTGTTGAACAAGGAGCCCGACGGCATCAGTCCGGGACACAACAACATGTCGTGGTGGGTCGGCGCGCAGGAGGGCATGACCGCCCAGAACCACTTCGACCTGCTGCTACCGCACGCGGGCGGACGCTTCGGGGTCACCGGGGACTACCTGTTCCAGGACTCCGCCGCCTTCGGCAACTACCAGGGCCTCTGGGGAATCCTCAGGGTCACGCCCTGACGGCGTGGCGCGGGTCGCCGGCCTCCACAGGGTCGGCGGCCCGCGCCGCTCGCTTCACAGTCCGCGACGTTCGTCGGGCGCTACCTCAGAGCCTCCGGACACGCGGGGCGATTCATCTGACGGTCCCCGTGTCGGCGGAGGGGTGGTAGGTGGGCTGGTAGCCGGCTCGCAGGGTCGCGGCGGTGGCCCGGGGGGTGCGGACGATGACGTCGGCGGGGAACTCCGATCGGGGCCGGACCACGTCGTAGCCGCCGAATGCCCACGCGTGCAGGAACTCGCCACGGACTAGCCAGAACGTCTCCTCGTGCTCGACCATCGTGCCGTCGGGCAGCGACGTCAGCGGGGCGACGTGCGTACGCGGCCCCTCGGGGCCGAGCCGGTGGGCGTGCAGCCGGCGGTCGATGTCCGCGGCCCGGTTCGGGGCGTCTGGATGGGCGCGCGTCCAGGCCGACTTGAAGCGGTGGT
>DASQPY010000196.1:0-6500 GCA_035643735.1 Actinoallomurus sp.
GGGTTTCGGAGGGGTGCTCCGATGCCACGGCCGCAGCCTGCGTCCCGGGGTGGGCGGGCTGGTCCGAGGCAGAACACGCTGCGGCCGCAGCCATCGTGGCGACGGCGAGCAGGCCACCGGCGATCCGTATTCCGATCACGATTGATCTCCTGTTCAGTCTTCGATGACGCGAATGATCGTCTTGCCCAGGGTGCGCGTGGCGGGGGCGAGCGCAGCAGGTGCTTCGGCGAGCGGCCGTACGGCGCCGACGACGGGCTTGAGCCGTCCGTCCCTCAGCCGCGTGGCGAGTTCGGTGAGCCGGGCGCGGTCGGGTTCGACGACGAAGAAGACCGCCCGCCCGTCCTTGGGCCGGACTCTGGGCGGCATGGCGATGGTGACCAGCGTGCCGCCGGCGCGGACCAGAGCGGCCGAGCGGCCAAGGATGTCTCCGCCGATCACGTCGAACACGACGTCGGCCTCGCCGGCGTCCTCCAGTCTCTCGGTCTGCAGGTCCAGGAAGGTGTGGACACCCATGGCGAGCGCCCTGTCCCGGTCGGCGGACCGGCCGGTGCTGATGACGCGGGCGCCGGCCTCATGGGCGAGCTGCACTGCGATCGAGCCGACGCCGCCCGCGGCCCCATGAATCAGGACGGTCTGGCCTGTGGTGAGGCGGCCGTGATCGAACAGGCCCTGCCACGCGGTCAGCCCGGAGATCGGCAGTGCGGCGGCCACGGTGTGGTCGATGTCCGCCGGAAGCGGGGCAAGGTTGCGGGCTTCCACCGCGGTGTACTCGGCCAGTGAGCCGTTACGGGTCCAGTCGGCCAGGCCGAACACCCGCTGTCCGACGCTCAGGCCGGTGGTGCCGTACCCCAGCTCTACGACGACACCGGACAGCTCGTGCCCGGGCACGCTCGGCGTCCGGTCGCGGCCGGCGCGATCGGTCCACGTGGCGGGCCAGTCCAGCTCGCCAGGGGTGAAACCGGCGGCGTGCACCCGCACGATGACGTCGTTCTCGGCCGCATGGGGGTAGGGCATGTCCGTCAGGGACATCCCGGCAAGACCGGCGTCTCGGTCTCGAACAGTGATGGCTCGCATACAGGTCCTTACTGAGGAGGGGACGATTCGAGCGAGCCGCCCCTCAACAGGGCTTATAGCGGCTCGTCATCGAGGCGATGCAGCAGGTGGATGTATTCCGTTGCGCACGATCGATCTCACCTGCTCGGGCGCATTCCGTCGTCACTTTTTGCGTTCTCATCAGGGAGACGAGGTAGCCCCTCTGGATGTGACAGCTCAGAAGCGCACAAGTTTGTCCGGGTTGATGACCCTGCGGTACGCGGTGATCAGACCCTCTGTGATCTGCAGCGTGTCGACGGAGTGGACGCGCCCTTCGCGGCGGAACACGAGGGCCAGCTCACCGCCGACCTCGACGAAGTCGATGCGGTCCGGACGCCACTGTCGCCCCACGCGCACCATCACCTCGGCGACGCGCTCGCCGCCGTGGATGAGTTTGCGTGCCGCGGCGGCCTTGCCGCCGCCGTCGGTGACGTAGACCGCGTCCGGGTGCAGCAGTCTGACCAGGCCGGCCAGATCTCCGGCCTCGTAGGCGGCACGGAAGACCCCGAGTACGCGTTCACGCTCCGCCTTCGATGCCTGCGGCGTGGACTGCTTCGCCTTGGCCACCCGCCGTCGCGCCCGCGAGGCGAGCTGCCGGGCACCCGGCACCGAGACATCCAGCACTTCGCCGATCCGGCCGAACTCGATACCGAAGACATCGTGCAGGACGAAGGCCACCCGCTCCGACGGGCTCAGCTCCTCCATGATCAGCAGCATCGCCGAACTGACGGACTCGTCGACGAGGACCGGCTCCGACGCGTCCGGCCCCGTCAGCAGCGGCTCCGGCAGCCACGGCCCGACATAGGTCTCTCGGCGGAAGCGGGCACTCTTGAGGATGTCGTACGACCGCCGCGCGGCCACCGTCACCAGCCAGGCCCGCAGATCATCGACGTCCTGCAGGTCTGTCCCGGCGGCTCGCAGCCACACGTCCTGGGTCACGTCCTCGGCATCGGCCACACTGCCCATCAGCCGGTAGGCCACACCGAATATCGCGGGCCGGTGCCTCTCCCACTCGGCTCCGAGCATGTCCTCCCGCTCAGACGGCCCGGATGCGTGCCCGTCGACCATACAGATCGCAACTCCTCCAGCTTGTGGATCCAGCGTAGTCATCTGAACTCGGCATCTACGCGGACAGCCCTGGGAAGCGGGCCAGTCCCGGACGCCGACGACGCGGTCGCACCTCATCCGACAGGGCGGTGTGTTTCACAGGTGAAGACCTGTGAAACACACCACCCAGCAGAGGCCATCCGGAGCGAACCATGTTTCAGGGGTTGTTGCATTCGGCTAGGTCTGTGTCCATTGCGCCCCACGGGCGCACTCCAGGTCGTGCAGGATGCCCTTGCTCGCGGGCTGCCAGCCGTAGAGCTCGGCGGCCCGTGTGGGCACCACCCAGAGGTTGCGGGTGAGCTGTCCGGCCAGCGGGCCGAACGCCCCGGCGGCCTGCTCCCGCGTCATCGTGGCGGCCGGAACCCCCGCGTTGCGCCCGATCGCCTCGGCGATCTCCCGGAAGGTGGCGGCGTCCGCCTCCACGGCGTGCACCAGCGTTCCCTGGGACGGTGGCGTCTCCACGATCCGTACGAACAGGTCGGCGGCATCATCGACGTGGACCGTCGACCAGCGCGTCTCGCCGCTGCCGACATAACGAGAGACGCCGTCCGCTCTGGCCGAGGACAGCAGCGCCGTCGGCAGCGTGGAGCCGTTGCGCCCGTAGACGAGGCCCAGCCGTACGACGGTGCCCCCGGCCTCCAGCACCCGTTGCTCGCCACGGCGCTTGAACGGCTGGAGCGTCTCCGCGGCGGCATCCCGGAGCCGGTCCTCCCCGACCGGCTCCGGTCCGGTGTCGTAGAGCACGATCGTGCTGCTGGTGTAGATCAGCGGCTTACCGCTACCGCCGTCGAGCAGCGCGTCGAGAGCGGCCTCCTCTCGCACCGCGAAGGAGGGATCGACATAGTCGACGGCCGCGTGCACCACCACGTCCGCCTCCTCCGCCGCGCTCCGCAGGACCCGCACGTCCTCCAGGCCGCCCCGCCGGGGCGCGGCTCCCAACCGGCGAATCCGCTCCTCGCTCTCGTCCGAACGCGCCAGACCGCTGACCGTGTGACCGGCGGCGAGCAGACGGGCGGCGACGACACCGCCGACGTAACCGCCGGCACCGGTGATGAAAACGCGCACGACATCCCCTTCGGTAGAGCCAGGTGACAACGAGCCTCAGTACATCGACGGCCGAGGAAAAGGGGAAAGCCCGCTCGGCATGCACCCATGCCCCCACGGCATGGGTGCGCGTGCCAGGGTGGCGGGGTGAACGACATCGATCTCCGGCAGCTGCGCTACTTCGTCGCGGTGGCCGAGGAACGCGACTTCACCCGGGCCGCGAGCCGCCTGGGCATGACCCAGCCGGCGCTGTCCCGTGCGATCCGCGCGCTGGAGGAAAGCGTCGGCGTTCCGTTGCTCGTACGCGATTATCGCGGCGTGCGGCCGACCCGCGCCGGACGGGCGCTCTTCGATGAGGCACGCGATCTGGACGATCTCGTGCGGGCCGCGGTGACACGTGCGGTGCGGGCGGAACAGGAGGCGCCCTGCCTGCGCGTGACCGGCCGCGCCTGCGAGATCGGGGCACTGGACCACCTCGTACGCACCTACAACATGAGCCATCCGCGGGAGCGGCCGGCGGAGGCCGTCGTCGCCGACTGGCAGGCGCAGACCGACGCGCTCCGCGACGGCAAGGTCGACGTGGGGCTGCTGCGCCACCCGTTCGACGACCGCGGGCTCGACAGCGACGTGCTGCGGAGCGAGCCGCGCGTCGCCCTGGGCTCCACGTGGCATGGGCGAGCACCGCGACCTCTCCCGACGTGGACCGCTTCGTACGGCACGCCGCCGCACACGCCGCAGAGATCTCGGCGGTGGCCCGTGGGTTCGAAGCTCAACGGGACTCTGGCTGGAGCCCTCCGATCCTGGTCAGGCGGGGCGGGCGCGTTCGGCCAGGAGGGCGGAGGGTGTCAGCCCGGACAAGACGCGTACGTCCCGGGTCAGATGGGCCTGGTCGGCGTACCCGGCGCGTGCCGCCAGGTCCGCCAGGGACGGCTCGGCGGCGCGGTCGGACAGGTCGAGGAAGCGCTGGAACCGCACGATCCGCGACAGAGTGCGCGGCTCCAGCCCGGTGTGCGCCAGGACCAGGCGGCGCAGGTGCCGTGCCGACACGCCGAGCTCCTCGGCGATGTCACCGACCCGGATCTGCCGCCGGAGGCCGGCCAGAGCGTGTTCGACCCGCCGCTCCCGTACACCCGGGTCCAGGAAGGAGGGCAGCTCACCGCGCCACACCTGGTCCGCGATCCGGCCCGCCTCGCGGGCCGGGAACAACGCACGGAGCGGCACCTGGAGGTCACGGAGCTCGTACGCGGGCAGCCCGAGCGCCGGCCCGATGGCGGTCGTGCGAAAGCGCAGGCCGCGAAGGCGTTCCCCACCGGACAGGCGAGGCAGCTGAACCGACGTCGCCGGCCCGACGACGGTCGCCTCCCCTTCCGAGGAGACGATGACATCCGCGCAGGCGTCCGGCAGGACCCGCTGTACGTACCCGTCCGAGCCGGCGCGCTGCTCCCAGGAGCACTCCACCAGCGGATGCGGGCGGACCGGGTGGTGCTCACGGTAGACCGCCCCTGACGGCGACGCCGTGTCCGATCCGTTCAAGACGACCTTCCTCTGGTCGGGTCATGCTCAGCGTATGGAACAACAGGCCCATTTTCTTACCCTGTCGACGCCCGATCTCGACGCCGCCCGCGCGTTCTACTGCGACGGGCTGGGCTGGACGGCGCTCCTCGACGTGCCCGGTGAGATCATCTTCTTCCAGATCGCGTCCGCGATGGTCCTCGGGCTCTTCCAGACGGACAAGTTCGTCGCCGACATGGAGGGCACGCCGGCCAACGGACGGCTCGGCGGTCTCACGCTGTCGCACAACGTGAACTCCCCCGCCGCCGTCGACGCCACCGTCGGGCGCGCGGTCGAGGCGGGCGGCACCCTCGTCAAGTCACCGCAGACCGCGGCCTTCGGCGGCTACCACGGCCACTTCGCCGACCCCAACGGGGTGGTCTGGGAGGTCTGCCACAACCCGGGCTGGCGGGTCGACGAAACCGGCCGGGTCCATCTTGGTCCGGCCGATTAATTGACCGATCGGTCTGGATACGTCTACCGTACGGGGCGTGGCACGGACGAAGCAGTTCGATCCGGAGGCGGCGCTCCAGAAGGCCCTGGAGCTGTTCTGGGAGCGCGGGTACGAGGCGACCTCGATGGCCGACCTCGTGGAGCACCTCGGCATCGCGCGCGCGAGCATCTACGCGACCTTCGGCGGAAAACACGACCTCTACCTCAAGGCGTACGAGCGCTACGTCCAGAGTCATGACCCCGGCGTCGTCGAGATGCTCTCGCAGCCGGGTCCTGCCCTGCCCGCGGTGCGCGCCCTGGTCGGCGCCTACGCCGACGAGTCGATCGGCGACGAACGCCGCCGCGGCTGCCTGGTCGTCAACAGCGCGGTCGAGCTCGCCCGGCGCGACCCGCGTACGGCACGCCTGGTCGCGGCGAGCTGGGACACGCTGGAGACCGCGCTGACCTCGGCGCTGATCCGGGCACGCGCCCAGGGCGAGCTCCCGGCCGGCAAGGACCCCCAGGCACTGGCGCGCTTCCTCCTCGTCCTCCTCCAGGGCATCCGGGTGCTCGGCCGCACCGACCCCGACCCCGCCCGCCTGCGCGACGCCGCCGAACAGGCCCTGTCCGTG
Organism: Actinoallomurus sp.; assembly: GCA_035643735.1. GTDB lineage: Bacteria > Actinomycetota > Actinomycetes > Streptosporangiales > Streptosporangiaceae > Actinoallomurus. Next base: position 5,859 of record DASQPY010000196.1, read on the forward strand.
CTGGGCTGACCTGGATCGAGCAACCCCGACGAGGAGACGGCTTTTCGTGTGCTCTGATAACAGAACGATCGATCTGGAAAGGGCGGCGCTCGTCCTGCTCGGTGGCGTCCAGGTCACGGTCATCGCGAGCATCACCCTCATCACGGTCGCGCTGCCCGAGATCCGGCGCGACCTGGGTCGCGGACGCGCCGGACCTGGTGCTCGTCCCTCCGCGTACGGCCTGTCCTTCGGCGGCCTGCTGCTGCTCGGCGGACGGCTCGCCGACCTGTTCGGCCGTCGCGGAACGCTCGTCGCGGGCATGACCGTGTTCGGCGCCGCTGCTGCCTGCGGGCGTCCCGCGGTCCGGCGGCGGCCGGATCGACTGGCCAGGGATGGCAATGACCGCACGTTTCACCGGAAAGGTCGCACTCGTGACCGGCGGCGGCTCCGGCATCGGCCAGGCCACCGCACTGGCGTTCGCCCGTGAGGGCGCGGCCGTCGTGGTGGCCGGGCGCGGCGCCGAACCTGACCGGCGTCTGGCTGTCGCTCCGGCACGAGATCGCGCATATGCGGGCGAACGGCGGCGGTGTGATCGTGAACGCCGCCTCGATCGGGGTCACCGCGGTGCCCGGGCTCGGCGCGTACGGCGCGACCAAAGCGGGC
>DASQPY010000197.1:0-2984 GCA_035643735.1 Actinoallomurus sp.
AGATGCCCATGAGGACCTTCTCGAAGTTGCCCTTGGGCGTGAGTTCGATCTCGGGCCTGGCCTGTGGCCGGGGAGGGGCGGACGATGTTCCTACCGGGGCTACGGTCATACGGTCCTCCTGCTGGGCGAGAAACTTACGGCTACGCAACCGTAACCTACGGAGGCGTAGGTTATGCAAGATGCCCGACAGAATTAGGTCGAACCTGTCGCGTTGGTCACACAGGGGTTACCGGGTCGCAAGACCGTCTTTTCGTGACATAAACCCTGCGTCGACGGCGTCGCGCCCCTCGGGTGAAACCGGACCGGCCCACGATCAATCCGAGGCCTCCAGAGGCGGGGGCAGCCGCTATCGTTGGGAGGTGCCAGAGCGGCGTTGATGTCCGCCTTGCAATCCGGCGTGGTGAAATAGGCATCACGGAGGGTTTTGGTCCCTCTATTTCTGGTTCGAGCCCAGACGCCGGAGCCCCCGACACCCGGCGCGACCCCGGAGTGCAGGCGCGCCGCAGATGCGGAGCGCCCGGCCGGCCCGTGCTCTCCGCCCCGCGTACAGACGGCGCCCCTGAACGGTATCCTTCGGGTGTCGGGCGGGTAACGATGCTGCGGCCCCGCTTTTCCGCAGGTCCGAGCCCAGCGGAGGGGTCCCTCCGCACCCCGGCCGGCCCTGTCGGCGACGCCGAGGAGTCTCCTCCAGTGACCGGAGTGAGCGACCGCGCGCAGCCATGCCGTGAACACGTCGCCGAGCCCTCGGGCAAGGTGGTCTCATGAGCGAGCGGAGCGAGCGAACGGTGAACACAGCGCTTCCGGGCATACCTCCGACGAGGGAGGGCTCATGAGTGAGCGAAGCGAGCGAATCGTTGAACACAGCGCCCCTGGCCACACCTCCGACGAAGGAGGGCTCTTGAGCCCAAGCCGACCCGCCGCCGTTATCGTCCTCGCCGCCGGCGAGGGCACCCGGATGAAGTCCCGCAAGGTGCCGAAGGTCCTGCACGAACTGTGCGGCCGCAGCATGGTGGGGCACGTCCTCGCCGCGGCGCGTGATCTCGAGCCCGAACGACTCATCGCGGTGGTCGGCCACGACCGCGCCAAGGTGATCGCCCATCTCGCCGAGGTCGAGCCGGACGCGCTGCCGGTCACCCAGGCCGAGCAGAACGGCACCGGGCACGCCGTACGCATGGTCCTGGAGGCCGTCGGCGCGATCGACGGCACCGTCCTGGTGCTCAACGGCGACGCGCCCCTTCTGCGCGGCGACGTTCTCCACGAGCTGCTGGCGACGCACGAGCGTGAAGGCAACGCCGCGACGATCCTGACCGCCGACCTGCCCGACCCGACGGGCTACGGCCGCATGATCCGCGCGGGCGACGGCTCGGTGAGCGCGATCGTCGAGGAGAAGGACGCCTCCGCGGACGAGCGTGCGATCACCGAGATCAACATCGGGATGTACGCCTTCGACGGAGTCCTCCTGAGCGCCGCCCTCGGCAAGGTGACCACCGACAACGCCAAGGGTGAGGAGTACCTCACCGACGTCGTGACCATCCTGCGCGACTCCGGCCACCGGGTGGGCGGAGCGCTGGACCGGCAGTGGACCGGCCCCCTGGGGGTCAACGACCGGGTGCAGCTCGCCGAGGCCCGGCGGCTGCTCAACGACCGCGTGCTCGAGGCGCACATGCGCGCCGGGGTCACGATCGTCGACCCGCAGTCCACCTGGATCGACGTCCAGGTCACGCTGGAGGCGGACGCCCTCATCAAGCCGGGCACCCACCTGCACGGCGCCACACACGTCGCCGCGGGCGCCGAGGTCGGCCCCAACTGCACACTGACCGACACGCAGGTCGGCGAGGACGCGGTCGTCGTGAACGCCGTCTGCGACTCGGCCGAGATCGGCCCCGAGGTCAGCGTCGGTCCCTTCGCGTACCTGCGGCCGGGGACGAAACTGGGCCGCAAGGCCAAGATCGGCACGTACGTCGAGACGAAGAACGCCGTGGTCGGCGCGGGCAGCAAGGTACCGCACCTCACCTACGTCGGTGACGCGGAGATCGGCGAGGGCTCCAACATCGGTGCCGCCTGCGTCTTCGTCAACTACGACGGCGTCGAGAAGCGCAAGAGCGTGGTCGGCGACCACGTGAAGGTCGGCAGCGACAACATGATCGTCGCCCCGGTGAACATCGGCGACGGCGCCTACACGGCGGCCGGCTCGGTGATCACCAACGACGTGCCCCCGGGGGCGATGGCGGTGGCCCGCGCCCGCCAGCGTAACGTCGAGGGCTGGGTCGAGCGCAGGCGTGCTGGTACGCCCTCCGCCGAGGCGGCGCGTCGTGCCCAAGAACACCAAAGTGAGCGGGGGGACTGACGCGTGACCGGGATCAAGACCACGGGTGAGAAGAAGCTGATGCTCTTCTCGGGCCGTGCGTACCCCGAGCTGGCCGAGGAGGTGGCCGAGGCGCTCGGTGTCGAGCCGACGCCCACCTCGGCGTACGACTTCGCGAACGGTGAGACCTTCGTACGCTTCAACGAGTCGGTCCGCGGCTCCGATGCGTTCGTGCTGCAGAGTCACACCGCGCCGATCAATCAGTGGATCATGGAGCAGCTGATCATGGTGGACGCGCTCAAGCGCGCGTCGGCCAAGCGGATCACTGTGGTCGCGCCGTTCTTCGGCTATGCGCGGCAGGACAAGAAGCACCGAGGCCGTGAGCCCATCTCGGCCCGGCTGATGGCCGACCTGTTCAAGACCGCGGGTGCCGACCGGCTGATGGTCGTCGACCTGCACACCGCGCAGATCCAGGGCTTCTTCGACGGCCCGGTGGACCATCTGTTCGCGCTGCCGATCCTCACCGACTACATCAAGGAGAAGCTCGACACCGAGAGCGTCTCCGTGGTCGCGCCCGACGCCGGGCGGGTGCGGGTGGCGGAGCGCTGGAGCGACGAGCTCGGCGGCGCCCCGATGGCGATCATCCACAAGCGGCGCAGTCCCGACGTCGCCAACGAGG
>DASQPY010000198.1:0-2221 GCA_035643735.1 Actinoallomurus sp.
GGCGTTCGTGCACGGCATGGACCTCACGCTCGTCATCGGAGCGGGCATCATGGTGCTCGCCGCGCTGCTCGCGCTGATCCTTCTGCCGCGGCACCGTACGACGGAGGGCGCTGTTGACGGACAATCGGCACATGAGTACGCCTCCGCTTGAACGCCCCATCGAGGGAAAACTCAGCCTGCGCGAGCGCAAGAAGCTGAAGACGCGCCGGGCCATCCAGGAGCACGCGCTCCGGCTCTTCCGCGAGCAGGGCTACGACGCCACGACGGTCGAGCAGATCGCCGAGGCGGCGGAGGTGTCCCCGAGCACGTTCTTCCGCTACTACCCCACCAAAGAGGACACGGTCCTCACCGATGAGTACGACCCGATGATCGTCGACACGTTGCGCGCGCAGCCGCCGGAGCTCCCTCCGGTGGCCGCCGCCCGCGCGACGCTCCGCGCGATCGTCGGCGAGATGCTCGCCGACGACCGGGAACGCCTCATCGAGCGGAGCCGCCTGCTGCTGAGCGTGAGCGCGCTACGTGCCCGGCAGTGGGATCAGATGCGCGAGTCGCAGAACCTGATGCTCGACGTCCTCGCCGAGCGGCTGGGACGCTCGACGGCGGACCTGGAGCTCCGGTTGTTCGTGGCCGCGATCCTGGCGGTCTGGGAGACCGCCGTCATGGCGTGGGTGGAGGACGACGGCAGGGGCGACCTGCTGGAACTGCTCGACCGGGGCATGGCGTTCCTGACCGCCGGCGTTCCCCTGTCGGACGCCCCCTAGGTGCCTAGGCGCCGCCGGCCTTCTGCGCGGCGAGCCGTGGATTGACCCGGATCGCGCCCCAGAAGTTGGTCATGTAAACCGTCTGGATCTGCACGTCGGTGCCGGTGTGCGGCGCGACCACCATCTTGTTGTTGCCCAGGTAGATGGCGATGTGCGAGACACCGTTGAAGGTCGGGTCGTTCTTCCACGTCAGCAGGTCACCCGGCTGCGCCTTGCTGTACGGGAGCCGCCAGCCGGTGAACGCCTGGATGTCGGCGGTGCGCGGCATCTTGATGCCGGCACGCGCGTAGGCGTACTGCACGAGCCCGGAGCAGTCGTAGCCGCCCTCGCGGTCGGACTCACCGCCCCAGACGTACGGCATGCCGATCTTGGACTCGGCCGCCCGTATCGCGGTCGTGACCTCGGGCGCGGTCATGACCCTGCCGGTGGCCGACGAGGGTGCGCCGCCCGGCGTGGTCGTGCCGTTGTAGCGCGACTCCAGGGCCGCCGTCTTGACGCCGTGCGGCAGGACCTGAGCGAGCGCCTTGCGCAGCTTCGTGACGTTGGTGTGCGGAGCGCTGACGAGCAGCGCGTTGCCGGACGGCATGCCGATGGCGTGCGCCGTGGTGTGCGAGACCACCGCGTCGACCTGGCCGATGCCCATCGTGGCGTACGCGCCGACGCGTACGGCGGTCTTGTGCTCCGTGCCACCGATCTGGGTCCACGACGCCAGCGGGACGCCGCCGTCCTTGCCCATGGTGAACGAGATGGCGACGTCGCCGCCGGAGATGTTGTGCCACAGCGCGTCGGACTTGGCGCTGGCCTCGGGCGTGTACGCGCGGAAGGTGGACGGCTCGACGCCCATCACACCGACGCGCTTGCCCGCGACGAGCGCGCGGGCCGCGTCGACGACCTCGACGGACTTGACGCCCTTCACGTGCCGGGCCGCCTCGACGCTGGCCGCGGGAATGGTCTGTGCCGAGGCCACGAGGACGTGGGGTATGACCGCTTTTTGTAGCGGTGACACCGCACTGGACGAATAGCCGGTCGTCTCGGCGGCGGCCACGAGGCGTTCGGCGCTCTGTGTCGCCGGGCTCGCGCCCTGATCGCGGACCACGACGACCGCGATATCGGCGGCGACCGTGGTGACCAGCGAAATGCCAATGACCGTCGGCAACATGCGGCGGCGGCTCGGCCAGCGCACAGCACCCCTCCTCGTCCCCGCTGCGTCGTACGACTATGGCCCAACGGGGCACCGGTCGTCCAGATACCCGTGCACCCTAGGGGTCATTCACGACCGCCCGGCCGCGTTGGGCGGTCGGGCTCCCGTCCTTGAGGTAACACCGCGAAAACTCAAAGATCAAGGCCGGTATGCCCCAATGTTGACAGAATTTCCAAAGAGCCGCGCCCTTGTACGGACAACTGTGCGCGTAGCGTTCCACGAAACGACTGGTCAGCCCGCGGTGAGCTCGGCCTTGAGC
>DASQPY010000199.1:0-6477 GCA_035643735.1 Actinoallomurus sp.
AGGTCGGTGATGATCCTCTGGACGCAGGCGGCGCCGGTCAGCGGCAGCGTGCACCGTTCAACGATCTTGGGGCTGCCGTCCCTGGCGATGTGCTCCATCACCACGATGACCCGGCGCGCGCCGTGCACGAGGTCCATCGCGCCGCCTATACCCTTGATCATCTTGCCCGGCACGGCCCAGTTGGCCAGATCCCCGCGCGCCGAGACCTGCATCGCGCCGAGCACCGCGACGTCCACGTGGCCGCCGCGGATCATGCCGAACGACAGCGACGAGTCGAAGTAGGAGGCGCCGGGCCGTACGGTCACCGTCTCCTTGCCCGCGTTGATCAGGTCAGGGTCGACGGCGTCCTCGGCCGGGTACGGCCCGACGCCCAGCAGCCCGTTCTCCGAGTGGATGACGACGTCCACGCCCTCCGGCAGATACCCGGGGATCAGCGTCGGCAGCCCGATGCCGAGGTTGACGTACATCCCGTCGACGAGCTCCTGAGCCGCCCGGGCCGCGATCTCGTCCCGCGACCAGCTCATTTGGTGACCGTCCGCTTCTCCACCGGCTTGTCGGCGGCCTGCTCGGGGGTGAGGGCGACCACGCGCTGGACGAAGATGCCCGGCAACTGCACCTCATCGGGGTCGATGGCGTCGACGAGCTCCTCCACCTCGGCCACCGCGACCCGCGCGGCCATCGCGCACAGCGGGTTGAAGTTGCGCGCCGACTTGTCGAAGACCAGGTTGCCGTGCCGGTCGCCGCGGACCGCGCGTACGAGGGCGAAGTCGGTGGTGATGCTCTCCTCCAGGACGTAGTTCTGGCCGTCGAACTCCCGTACCTCCTTGGCCGGTGAGGCCACCGCCACGTTCCCGTCCGGGCCGTACCGCCACGGCAGGCCGCCCTCGGCGACCAGCGTGCCCACGCCCGCGGGCGTGTAGAACGCCGGGATGCCGCAGCCGCCCGCGCGTAGCTTCTCCGACAGCGTGCCCTGCGGCATCAGCTCCAGCTCGATCTCCCCGCTGAGGTACCGGCGGGCGAGCTCCTTGTTCTCACCGACGTACGAGCCGCGCGCGCGGGCGATCCGGCCGGCGTCGAGCAGTCGTCCGAGGCCCAGGCCGATCGTCCCGCAGTTGTTGGAGACGATCGACAGCTCACCCGAACCGCTCGCGTACAGCGCGTCGATGAGCGTGAAGGGCACCCCGCACAGCCCGAACCCGCCGACCGCGACAGACGCGCCGTCGCCGATGTCCGCGACCGCCTCCGCCGCGGAGGCAACCACCTTGTCCATGGCCCCCACACTGCCAAGCCGACCGGACCGTCCAGCATGGATCTTCCGCTCAGCGGAAGGACCGTGATCGTCCCAGTCAGATCATGCCGCGCCCGGCAACGACGAGGTGAGATCTCGCTTGCCCTTGATAACGTCGAGGCGGGGATGAGGAGGAGCACCGGATGCCGGCCGATGGGGCGCACGGACACGAGCACGAAGGCGGTCATACCGCGCATGCCGGTTCCGGCCACACGCACGGGGTGAACGCCGAGTCCGACAAGCGGCTGCTCAGCGCGGCGCTGGCCCTGATCCTGGCGTTCATGGCGGGCGAGGTCATCGTCGGGGTGCTGGCCCACTCGATCGCGCTGATCTCCGACGCAGCGCACATGCTCACCGACGCCGCCTCGATCGTGCTGGCACTGGTGGCCATGCGCCTGGCGGCCAGGCCCCCGCGCGGCGGCTACACGTACGGGCTCAACCGGACCGAGATTTTGTCCGCCCAGGCCAACGGCATCACCCTTCTGCTGCTGTCGGCGTGGCTGACCTACGAGGCGGTACGGCGCCTCGTCCATCCACCCGAGGTCACCGGCGGCCTGGTGCTCGCCACGGCCGCCGCCGGTGTGGTGGTCAACCTGGCCGCGACCTGGCTGATCGGCCGGGCCAACCGCGGCAGCCTCAACATCGAGGGCGTCTTCCAGCACATCGTGACCGACCTGTACGCCTTCATCGCCACCGGGATCGCCGGGCTGGTCGTGCTCCTCACCGGCTTCGCGCGTGCGGACGCGATCGCCTCGCTCGTCGTGGTCGCGCTGATGGTCAAGGCCGGGGCCGGTCTCGTACGCGACTCGGGGCGGATCTTCCTGGAGGCCGCGCCCGCGGGCCTCGTGCCCGACCGGATCGGGCGCGCCCTGGCCGCCCGCCCGCACGTCGTCGAGGTGCACGACCTGCACATCTGGCAGATCACCTCCGGCATGCCGGCCGCCTCGGCGCACGTGCTCGTCGCGCTCGGCGAGGACTGCCACGCCGTACGCGAGGACCTCGAATGCGTCCTGGAGCAGGACTACCGGATCAGTCACACGACGCTCCAGGTCGACCATGCCTCGGAGCGGCTCCTCACGATCGAGCGGCACTGCGGCGACCCGCACGGGCCCAGCCACCGGGGAAAATAAGTGGCGGGAGGCCTGATCGTGAGGCACGGTGGTGATCCCAGGCGCCGGGTGGTCCGGCAGCTTGCCTATCCTTTCCGGTTGTATGGGATCTTCGCTCTCTGACGTGCGGTCACGGCTGCCCGAGTTGATGCTGCGCGACCAGCATCGGCTGCGCCGCCGTCTCGACGGCATCCGCGGCGCACGCGACGCCGCCGCGCGCGACGCGATCGTCGCGAAGGTCGCCGCCGAGGTCGAGGCCGCCGAACTCCGCGTCGCCCTGCGCCGCGACGCCATGCCCGAGATCACCTATCCCGAGGCGCTGCCGGTCAGCCGGCGCAAGGACGAGATCCGCGACGCCATCGAGAAGAACCAGGTCGTGATCGTCGCCGGGGAGACGGGATCCGGCAAGACCACCCAGCTGCCGAAGATCTGCCTGGAGCTGGGCCTGGGCGTGAAGGGCCTGATCGGGCACACCCAGCCGCGCCGGCTCGCCGCCCGTACGGTCGCGGAAAGGATCGCCGAGGAGCTGAACACTCCGCTCGGCGAGGCCGTGGGCTACCAGGTGCGGTTCGCCGACCACTCCGGCGACAGCACGCTGGTCAAGGTGATGACCGACGGCATCCTGCTGAACGAGCTCACCCGCGACCGGATGCTGCGGCGGTACGACACGCTGATCATCGACGAGGCCCACGAGCGCAGCCTGAACATCGACTTCATCCTCGGCTACGTCAAGCAGCTGCTGCCCCGGCGGCCCGACCTCAAGGTGATCATCACCTCGGCCACCATCGACCCGGAGCGCTTCTCCCGGCACTTCTCGGACGCGCCGATCATCGAGGTGTCCGGCCGGACGTACCCGGTGGAGGTCCGCTACCGCCCGGTCGAGGAGGACGACGACCAGACGCAGGCGATCCTGGACGCCGTGGACGAGCTCGCCCTCGAACCGCCCGGCGACGTCCTGGTCTTCCTGTCCGGCGAACGCGAGATCCGCGACACCGCGGACGCGCTGGAAAAGCAGAAACTTCGCGGCGTCGAAGTGCTGCCGCTGTACGCACGCCTGTCGGTGGCCGAGCAGCACCGGGTGTTCCAGTCGCACCGGGGCCGGCGCATCGTGCTGGCCACCAACGTCGCCGAGACCTCGCTGACGGTTCCGGGCATCAAGTACGTCATCGACCCCGGCACCGCCCGCATCTCGCGCTACAGCCACCGCACCAAGGTGCAGCGGCTGCCGATCGAGCCGGTGTCGCAGGCGTCGGCCAACCAGCGCAAGGGCCGCTGCGGACGCGTGTCGGAGGGGGTGTGCATCCGGCTCTACTCCGAGGAGGACTTCCTCGCCCGGCCGGAGTTCACCGACGCGGAGATCCTGCGCACCAACCTCGCCTCCGTCATCCTGCAGATGACCAACCTGGGCCTGGGCGACATCCTCGACTTCCCGTTCATCGACCCGCCCGACCGGCGCAACGTCAAGGACGGCGTGAACCTCCTGGAGGAGCTCGGCGCCCTGTCGTCGGGGGGTCTCACCCCGCTCGGCCGCAAGCTGGCGCAGCTGCCCGTCGATCCCCGGCTCGCCCGCATGGTGCTGGAGGCCGACAAGAACGGCTGCGTACGCGAGGTCATGGTCATCACCGCGGCGCTGTCGATCCAGGACCCGCGCGAGCGTCCCACCGAGAAGCGGCAGGCGGCCGACGAGAAGCACGCGCGGTTCGCCGACAAGGAGTCGGACTTCCTCGCGTACCTCAACCTGTGGGAGTACCTCCGCGAGCGCCAGAAGGAGCTGTCGGGCAACCAGTTCCGCCGGCTGTGCAAGCAGGAGTACCTGCACTACCTACGGGTCCGCGAGTGGCAGGACATCTTCGGTCAGCTGCGGCAGGTCGGCAAGGACCTCGGGGTGACGCTGAACTCCACGCCGGCCGACCCGCAGCACGTGCACATCTCGCTTCTGGCGGGACTGTTGTCGCACATCGGGCTGATGGACGAGACCAAGAAGGACTCCGGCGGCCCGGACCGGCGGCGGGGGCCACGGGAGTACGACGGCGCACGGAGCGCCCGTTTCGCCATCTTCCCGGGATCGGCGCTGGCCAAGAAGCCGCCGCGCTGGGTCATGGCCGCGGAGCTGGTGGAGACCTCACGCCTGTGGGCCCGGATCGCCGCCAAGATCGAGCCCGAGTGGGTGGAGCCGCTCGCCGGGCACCTGGTCAAGCGCACCTACAGCGAGCCGCACTGGGAGAAGAACCAGGGCGCCGTGATGGCGTACGAGAAGGTCACGCTGTACGGCGTGCCGATCGTGGCGCAGCGCAAGGTGAACTACGCGCGCATCGACCCGGAGATGTGCCGGGACCTGTTCATCCGCAACGCCCTGGTCGAGGGCGACTGGGACAGCCACCATCAGTTCCTGCGCGACAACCGGCGGCTCCTCGAAGAGGCCGAGGAGCTGGAGCACCGGGCCCGCAGGCGCGGCATCGTCGTGGACGACGAGACGCTGTTCGAGTTCTACGACGAACGCATCCCGGCCTCGGCGGTGTCGGCCCGCCACTTCGACTCCTGGTGGAAGAAGGCACGGCGCGAGACGCCGGACCTGCTGACGTTCTCCACGTCGATGCTGGTCAACGACGCGGCCGAGGAGATCCAGCAGGCCGACTACCCCGACGTCTGGCAGGCGGACGACCAGCGGCTGCCCCTGTCGTACCAGTTCGAGCCCGGCACGGACGCCGACGGCGTGACGGTGCAGATCCCGCTGCCGGTGCTCAACCAGGTGGGCGCCGAGGGGTTCGACTGGCAGATCCCCGGGCTGCGCGAGGACCTCGTCACCGAGCTGATCCGCTCGCTGCCCAAGCGGCTGCGGGTCAACTTCGTGCCCGCACCCGACGTGGCCCGGAAGGTGCTGACGCGTCTCGACCCGTCATCCGGCCCGCTCCTGGAGTCCCTGTCGCGCGAACTGCGCGCGATGACCGGCGTGGAGGTGCCGCCCTCCGCCTGGGACCTCAGCCGGGTACCCGACCATCTGAAGATCACCTACCGGGTGGTGGACCGGCGGAACGCCCTGGCCGAGGGCAAGGACCTGGCCTCGCTGAAACGGCAACTGGCGCCGAAGGTGTCGGACACGCTGTCGCGCGCCTCGGACGCGATCTCACGGCAGCGCCTGCGTACCTGGGACTTCGGCACGCTCCCCCGCCTCCACGAGCGCGGGCGGGTCAAGGCGTACCCGGCGCTCGTCGACGAGGGCGACAGCGTCGCCATCCGCACGTACGCGACCGAGGCGGAGCAGCAACGCTCGATGTGGCGCGGCACCCGGCGGCTGGTGCTGCTGAACTCCCCGTCGCCGGTCAAGTTGCTGCAGTCGAAGCTGAGCAACCAGGCCAAGCTCGTGCTGAGCAGCACCCCGCACGGCAGCGTCGCGGCGCTGCTGGAGGACTGTGTGTTCTGCGCCGCGGACAAACTGATCGCCGAGGCCGGCGGCCCGGCGTGGGACGAGGCGGGCTTCGTCCGCCTGAAGGACCACGTACGCGCGGAGCTGGCCGACACGACCGCTGTGATCTTCTCGCACGCGCAGCGCGTCCTGGCCGCCGCCCACGAGGCCGAGGCGCGGCTGAAGAGCCTCAACAGCCCGACCTTGGCCTCGTCCCTGACGGACGTACGCGCCCAGCTCTCGCGGCTGATCTTCCCCGGCTTCGTCACGGCGGCAGGCGCCCGCCGCCTGCCGGACATGCTCCGCTACCTCCGCGCGATCGACCGCCGCCTGGAACGCCTGCCGGACGACCCGTACCGCGACCGCGAACGGATGCAGCAGATCCAGCAGGTGGAGGCCAGGTACGTCCGGACCCGCGACGCCCACCCGGCGAACCCGAAGGTCCGCGAGGTTCGCTGGATGATCGAGGAGCTGCGGGTCAGCTTCTTCGCGCAGCAGCTCGGCACCGCCTACCCCGTCTCGGAGAAGCGCATTCTCAAGGCCCTGGACCAGGCGACCCTCTGACCACGGCAGCTGTGATTCCTGGGGTAAACGCGCCATCTCTCAGGTTGTAACACCTGTTACATCGACTACAACGGGATGGATCGCGGCCCGCCGCGGGGAGGGGACGGGAGGCC
>DASQPY010000200.1:0-5128 GCA_035643735.1 Actinoallomurus sp.
ACTGATCACCCGCCGTCGGGCCGGCGCTGCGGCGGGACCGATCCCGCAGCGTCACGGAGTCGCGCGGTGAAACTCTCCCGCAGGGCCTGTCCCCACGCGTAGTCCACCGGCACCCGCACCAGCCGCTCGAGCAGCTCGTACACGTCGGCGGGCAGCCCGTCGGCGCCCTCGGTGTAGCGCATGGCGGCGAGCGCGTACATGTGGTCGAGCGCATCGAACGCCTCACCCGTCAGCACGGGCAGGGCGCCCGCGCGCACGGCGGCCTCGATGTCGTCGTCCCACCACACGTGCCGGCCGTCCGCGCCGGCCTCGGAGAACGTGCGCCGCAGGCGGGCGCGCACCTCCTCACCGAGCGCAGGATCGGCCAGGCCGCGGCGCCACACCTCCTGAGCCGCCTCGTCGCGCCCACGCAACGGGAGCGTGCGCGCCAGCAGCTCGATCGCGAGTGGCACGACCTCCGGGTCGGCGTCCTCGGTCGGGGTGACGCTGCCGAAGGCGGCGATCGCCTGTTCGAGGTGGGCGATGCCGAGGTTCACCGCCAGCCGCGCGTGCGCCTGCGGGTCCTGTTTGCGGTCGAGCACGTCGAGCGCGCTGTCGAGGGCGCGCTGGGCACGCCCCGGCTCACCCCAGTCGAGCAGCCGCAGCGCGAGGTCGTGCGCGGCCGCGGGCGTGTAGCGCTGGTCGCCGCCGGCGATGACCCGCTCCCACCACTCGCACGCCTGCGCGGCGTCGCCCTCCTCGTCCGCGATCTGCGCCAGCGCGAGACAGGCCGGCGGGAGGTAGGCGGGGTTGCCGAAGCCGACGACGGTCTGCCACGCCTCGCGCGCCCGGTCACGGTCGCCGGAGCGTTCCCACGACAGCGCCAGATGGTACGCGGCGCGCGCGCCGTACTCCGGATCCGCGGTGTCGATCGCGATCCGGTCGGCCTCGCGTGCGCCGTCGTGGTCGCCGTCGCCCTCCAGTACGACCGCGAGGCCGAGGGCCGCCTGCGCGCGCTCGGAGGTGTCACCGGCCGCCAGGACCTCACGGAACAACTCCGCCGCACGGTCGAGCCTGCCCTCCTCGGCATGCGCTCGTGCCTCTTCGAGGCGTGTCGACGGGTCCGCGGCCGTCTCGTCCGGTGGGGTGGTCATGACTCGCTCCGGCAGATCCGATCAGAACCGTCACTGGACATACTCACCGGCGCCTCGCAGGCGTCGCTCGCACTCATCTCCGTGCCCTTGGGGGTAGGCGGCGTGTGGGATGAGCCTAACGTGGCCGTCCCGAGATGACCGCCGTCCCCCGGTGATATTCTCTCGCCGCCAACGGTCCTTTCTGAGCATCTGACCCTGGTGGCAGCGATGCGGTCCGCCCGCAAATGATGTTCGCCTGAGCCGGCGCGAATGAGGTGATCGTGGCGACCGCGACCATGTCCGAACCGGCCATGCTCGGATCCGCCCGGCTGATCCGGCGGCCGATCGTCTGGCTTATCGGTGTCGCCGCGATGCTGGTGTTGATCCAGTTCGCCGTCCTCGTCTGGAGCCGCGGCCTTGGCTGGGACGAATCCCTGTACGTCGGCCAGGTGAGCCTGAGGGTCCCGGCGGCGAACTTCAGCGCCCCGCGGGCGCGGGGCATCACGTACCTGATCGCACCGGCCGTGTGGTTGACCGGGTCGATCCCGGCCTTGCGGGCGTACCTCGCGATTCTTGGTGGGGCCGCAATCGTGATCGCGTACTGGCCGTGGCTGGCGGTCACGTCGCGAAGGCCTGCCGTCCCGTTGGCCGCGTTGTTGTTCAGCGGTTTGTGGATCACGGGTTACTACACCTCGGAGATCATTCCGAACTTCTGGGTCGCCGTCGCCGGAGTCTCCCTTGCCGGATGGTTCGTGCGCTATGCCGGCGCGGGTGGCAGGGCCGCTCTGGTCGGAGTGGTGCTCAGCGGGGCTGTCGTAGCGCTCATGCGCCCGGGCGACGCCTTCTGGATCGCCCTGCCCCTGCTGCTCGGCGTGGTATTGGTGCGCAGGTGGCGTCGTCCGGCCCTCCTCTTTGCCGTAGTGGCGGGGTTGGTGCTCGGCGTCGCGGAATGGATCATCGAGGCCTTGGTGCGCTTCGGCGGGCCGTTGGCCCGGCTGCGCCAGTCGAGCGCCAACGAGGGAGGGATGAGCTGGAACCCCAATGGTGCGATTTATGAGCTGCATGCCCTGAACGGACCGCTGTTGTGCCGTCCCTGCGGCGTCGGTGTCGGGAATCCCGCACTCGCCCTGTGGTGGCTGGCCATTCCGCTTCTCGTCGCGGGGGGGCTCATCCTGGCGGCCCGTGCGCGTAACCTGACGCCGGCCGCGGTGGCCACCGTGTGCGGAGTGTCGGCGGCGGTGCCGTACATGCTGCTGCTGGGATATGCCGCACCGAGGTTCCTGCTGCCGGCCTATGCAATGCTGGCGCTACCCGTTGCCGAGTGCCTGACGAGGCTGCCGCAGTCCTTCCCCCGCGCGCGGTGGCCACTGGTCGCCATCATCGGCCTCACCGTCGTCGGCCACCTGTGCATCCAGCAACTGACGCTGGTTCGGCAAGCGCACCACAACAGCGCCGAGAAGATGATGTACATCCACGGGGCAACCGCGCTGGAGCGCCTCGGCCTGCGTTCCCCATGCCTGCTCAACGGTCCACGGTCGATACCGATCGCCTTCTACGTCCGGTGCCGCACGGACGACACGACCAACATTCCCACATCGATGACCCGGGCCCAACGGCTCGCGGTCTCCCGTGGGGAGCCGATCGCGATCCTCTCACCGGGCACCCCGCCACCCCCGTACGCCGCCTCCTGGACCGAGCGGCCCGTGCCCGCGATCGGCCCGCGCTGGGTGGTCTACCTCTCACCTGACCTCTGAGGTTGCCGTATCACCCACCGATCAGCTCTGGCCGCCGCGGGCGACCCTGCGTCGGGCGGCGTCCTTCAACTTGCTACTGAGCGGCGCCTGAAGCTTCTTCTTCAGGCGGGCCACCTCCCCCTCCAGGCTTTCGGCCCGCCGTTTCCACTTCAGGCCCTCGTCGCCGAGGTAGGGCAGCGAGACGTCCTTCACCGGAACCAGCGCCGATTCTGTGCCATCGACCCACAGTGAGCCGAACATCTCGTCGATGACATCGTCCAGCTTCTCGCCGTCGCCGCGGACGGCGAGCGCCCGGGCGACCGCCTCGGTCCGTTCGAACCTGCCGACCGCCACGTCCGGGCCCTCCGGCACCGCGAGCTGAAGAAGCCCGCAGTCCTTGGGTGCGGAGAGTTCGACCAGGATGCGCAGGCCGTCGACGGTCGGCATCCAGCCCGGCGGGCAGATGAACCGGAACGGCGTGGGCGCCGACGTCTCCGAGAGCCGCTCGACCAGCCTGATCCGTTCATCCCGCACGAACGTGTCATGCATGAGCCGGAGGTCGAGCAGCGGGTCGTCGAGCGGTGCCCGGCGTCCGTCTCTGAGATCCGACCACGGGCCGACGACGGTTACGCCCACGTCGGGCACAATGCTCCCCAGCGAGGCACCGACCGTGGCACGCACCTCCTCATAGGTGCGGCCTTCCGCGTCGACGACGACGTCGATGTAGGGAACCAGCCACTGCCTCCCCCGCCAGCGACGCCACAGACGGCGCGTCGGCAGCCGGTGGCTCAGGTAGGCCTCGTTGTGCCGGTTGACCTGTTCGCGGCGACGCATCACCGTCGACGCTCCGAGGTGCCAGCTGCGCGCCTCGGGGTCCGGGATGAACACTGCGCCCTGCTGGCCCAGCCGGAAACCGAGATCGGTGTCCTCACCGAGCACGAGGGTGGCGTCCATCCCACCGGCCGCCCGGAGGAACTCCGCCCTCACTGACGCGGTGGCGCCGACGTGGACGCCGAAGCTCCGGGAGCCGTGCGTGCGCAGGCCGTCGGTCTTGTCGATGATGTTCTCGACCCATTCGTGGCGCTGGCTCTGCGCGACGTCGAAGAGCTTTTCGGCCGCCCCGCCCGTCACGGCGTCGAACACCTCCCGCTGACTCAGCTCTCCGTCGGCGTAGTCGACGAAACGCTTGTAGCCGAGCACTACGAGGTAGTCGGCCAGGTGATGCCATCGCATCTGCGCCTCGACATGATCGTGAAACGTCACCATGTCGGAGTCGAGCCAGTGAATGACGTCGCCTTCGGCGAGTTCCGCACCGGTCTTGCACGCGTTCGCCCGCCCCCATCCGGGGCCGGCGGCACGCATGAGCCTGACGCGTTCTGGGACGATCTCCGGAAGACGCAGCGGCGGGGTGCTGCCGTCATCCACGACCACGACTTCCAGCAGGTGGCTCGGATAGCTCTGGCCCGCGAGGGCGGCCAGCGTCATGTCGAGCTTCTCCTGTGCCCCGTACGCGGGGATCACGACGGAGACCGAGAGACGCGGTTCCCATTCGCCGATCTTCGGCACGGACAGGCTGCTGTAGTCGTTGTGTTTGACGCGGGGCTGATTCGTGATGTCGGGCGAGCTCACCCGTTCCCTCATTTCATTCTTGAGCAGACGTTCGTTAGGTGCGCGTCTCATCCGGCTGGATGAAGGCGCTCCGCCGCAACCCGCGCCACTGCAGGCTCGCCGAGCGGAGGAAGTAGGTCACCGGCTGGTTCCACGTGTGGCCGGTCGCTCTGCGGTGGAGCACATAGCCGAGGCCGTGCGTACGGTAGATCCGCGCTCCCGCCGCGAGCAGGGCATCCAGCATGGCCGCGTCAACGCTGCGGGAAACGGGAGGAAAACCGCCCACAGCGTCGAAGGCGTGGCGTTCCATGACGAAGGTCCCACCCGATATCAAGCGGGTCATCCATTCCGACCGGCTCGGCCGGTAGATCGTCAGGTCGATCTGCCCCAGGTAGACGAACTGGGCCATGCACCCGACGAGTTCGGCACCGGTGTAGGAGGACGCGAGCAGCATGTCCGCCAGAAACTCGGGGCCGTACCAGTCATCGTCGTCCCACTTGGCCACGTAGCGGCCGGACGCCCGTGCGACGCCCTGGTTGAGCGCCTCACCGAAGGGAACGTCGGGTGCCACCTCGACGACCGTGACCGGCCGGTCGAAGTCGGCGACCGCCGCCTTGACCTCGGGAAGATCGGCGGGGACCCCGTGCAGGGTGAGGATCAGCTCCAGGTCGACAT
>DASQPY010000201.1:0-10096 GCA_035643735.1 Actinoallomurus sp.
GCGGCAGGCGAACGCGTACCTGAAGGCGGCCGAGGAGTTCGGCTGGGAGGAGACCCTCGACCCCTCCGACCCGGCCCTGCCGTTCAGCAGTGTGGTGCGTCGCGAACCGATCGGCGTGGTCGCCGCGGTCATCCCGTGGAACTCTCCGTTCTCGGCGGCGCTGGCCAAGTTGATCCCGGCGCTGCTCGCGGGCAACACGGTGGTCCTGAAGACCTCCCCGGAGAACTCCCTGAGCATGAACCTGCTCGCCGAGCTGCTGGACCTGTCCGAATTGCCCAAGGGCGTGGTCAGCGTCCTGCACGCCGACCGGGAGACCAGCGAGTACCTGGTATCCCATCCGGACGTGGACAAGATCGCCTTCACGGGGTCCACCCGCGCCGGGCGCCGGATCGCCTCGATCGCCGGCGAGCAGCTCAAGCGGATCAGCCTGGAGCTGGGCGGCAAGTCGGCCGCGATCATCCTGGACGACGCCGACCTCACGAAAGCCGCCGCGGGCCTGAGGTTCGCCTCGCTGCTCAACAACGGCGAGGCGTGCATCAACCAGACCCGGATCCTCGCGCCGCGCTCGCGCTACGAGGAGGTCGTCGCCGGGCTCAAGGAGATGGTCGAGTCGCTGAAGGTCGGCGATCCGGCCGACGAGGGCACCTTCATCGGCCCGATGGTCCGCCCGGACCAGCAGCGCCGCGTACGTGACTACATCGAGCTGGGGATCGAGGAGGGAGCGCGCCTGGTCACCGGCGGCCCGCAGGTTCCGGCCGGTCTGGAGAGCGGCAACTACGTCACGCCGACCCTCTTCGCGGACGTGGACAACGGGATGCGGATCGCCCAGGAGGAGATCTTCGGGCCGGTGCTCGTGGTCATCCCCTACGACGACGAGGACGATGCGGTGCGCATCGCCAACGACTCCGAATACGGGCTGTCCGGCGGCGTCTGGTCCGCGGACGAGGCGCGCGCCCTGGCCGTCGCCCGGCGCGTGCGGGCCGGGACCGTGACCGTCAACGGCACCCCGATCGGCTTCGACGGCCCGTTCGGCGGCTTCAAGGCCAGCGGGATCGGCCGCGAGTACGGCGCCACGGGACTGGCCACGTACGTCGAGTACAAGACGATCACCGTCTGACCTCACGCGCCGGCCGTCAGGAGATCCCGGCGAGCACCCCGTCGAGGCCGGCGCGGAACCGGCCGTCCCAGTCGAGGTCGTGCGGTGTCGTCTCGGCGGCGCGTTCGCGTGCCTCCAGGGCGACGGTGCCGAGAAGGTAACCCAGCAGCGTGTGGGCGCCGACGGTCGCCTGTGCCTCGGTGCGCCCTGCGGTCCGCAGTAGGTCCTGGAGCGACTGGGTCGTGGCCAGCAGGGCGCCCGGGTTGCGGCGGGTCACGATGAGCGGCATCACGCCGACGTGCTCCAGCAGGCGGTCGCGGTAACCCCCGGCCCAGTCGCGCAGCCGGTCACGCGGGGCGCCGCTGCCGGGAGGGACCGGGTGCGCGGCGACGTAGGCGATCAGTTGCTCGAGGAGCTGTTCCTTTCCGTGGGGGAGGTGATGGTAGATCGCCATCGCCTCGACCTCCAGCGAGTCGCCGAGGCGGCGCATGGTGAGGCGGCCGAGCCCCTGGCCGTCGATGAGGTGGAGCGCGGTCTCGATGATGCGCTCGCGGGTGAGCGGCGGTCGCTGTGACATGATGGCACCTTACTATGTAAAGGCGGCGGCCGGGAAGTGTCCCGGCCGCGTGTCACACCCCGCCACCCTCTACCCTTGGGCTCGGACAGCAACGAGAGAAGGAGCGCCGCCATGAGCCTGGGTCGCAAGATGAGCCCGGAGGTCGCTGAGCGCTACGCCGCCGACAAAGAGCTCGCCGCCGGTCTTCAGGACAGGCTCACCGACGCGCAGGAGGCGGGGGACCGGCTTCGCTCCGCCCAGGCCGAGCGTCGCCCGTTCGACGAGGTGCGCAGGCTCGCGGCCGATTACGAGCGCGCACTGCACACGGCGATCCTCACCGCCGACGCCGCCGAGCGTGTCGCCATGGGCCCCAAGACCTACGAGCACGGCGACGCCGCCCAGCGGCGTTCGGCCCAGATCGCGGCACGCCGCGCCCGCGCCAAGCCGGCCGTGCGCCCGTTCACCGAAGAGGCCGACCGGCTGCGCACCCTCCGCGAGGCGCACAAGCTGACCTTCCGCCCCAGGCCGTCGGCCGTCGGCTGAGCCGCTCGCGCGTGAGGCCGGCCGCGGTCTCGTAGATCGTTCGCTTGCATCGGGTCATCAGCGCGGTGACCCGGCAGCGAACTCGCCGGTTCGCTGGGCACACTTGGCGCAGACATTGATCGTCCGTGCGCTCGACCAGCATGAACACGGCCGTTCCGTCAGTGGCATGGGCCGTCCAACTCTGAGAATCTACCGACTCAGAGAATCGTCGTGGGCCACAGCGCCCGGTCTGCTCGCGGCGAAGCGAGTCAGTAGGAAGTGCTCTGTCCGGGGGGATCACTTGGAGCGCACGCCGCCAGATCGGCGCGACCTTCTGCACGCGTGCAGAGAGGGCGTCGTCGCGATCTGTGAGCTGGCCGCGCACTTCTCGGACTGGTCGATACCGACGCCGTGCCGGGACTGGGACGCCCTCGATCTGGCCGGCCACCTGCGCTGCGTGGCGGAGAACTTCCATGAGTACCTCAACGACGCGCCGGACAGCCGGCTGTCCCGGTTGTTCGCCCAGGACGCACCCGCCGCACTGCTCGTACGCCAGCTTTCGCGCCAGAACGCCGCCGAGCTGGCCGTCCTGCCCACCGCCACCGGACGCGAGCACATCGTCGCCTTCGCTGTGTCCGCCGAGGCGTACGCCGACCGGCTGCCGGACGTGTGGGACGAGCCGTACCTGTCCTATCGCGGGACCAAGCTGACGGCCGGCGACTACGCCGGGGCGGTGTGTGTCGAGTGGCACCTGCACGCCTGGGACCTGGCCCGCGCCCTCGACAAGGACCACCGCCCGAGCCGCCCGGACGTCGTCGAGGCCGCGTGGCGTACCGGAGTGCCGCACCTGCCGGCACCCAACGGGGGAGACCGCTGGGAGGCCGTGCTCCGCGCCTCCGGGCGCACCCCGGAATGGCAGCCTTCGTAGCTGCGCGCCGGCCCGGCGGCGCGCCACGTCAACGCCCCGGGCATCGACCAGGTGATCGGCTCACTCCGGCTCAAGGACGCCTGAGCGCGCATACTGGAAAGTGCCCCGTGCCCCTTTCCGGCACGGGCGTTCGGTGTACTCGACGGCGCCGGCGCGCGCGTCAAGTGAAGGTGTGGTACAAGAACCTTCACCTGTTTCTTGTAACGCCCCCGCACCGACGCACCGGGAGATGAGGCGTCAGACTGTCGGGCACCCCTCGGTGGAAGGCTGACCGTGTTCTTCTGGTTCCTCAAGCACATCCTGCTTGGTCCGCTGCTGCGCCTGGTGTTCCGGCCCAAGGTCACGGGCACGGTTCCCCAGGGGCCGGCCATCATCGCCTCCAACCACCTGTCGTTCTGCGACTCGCTCTTCCTCCCTCTCGTCGTGCCGGGTCAGATGGTCTTCATCGGCAAGGACGACTACTTCGTCCGCAAGGGGCTCAAGGGCCGGCTCATGGCCGCCTTCTTCCGCGGCGTCGGCACCATCCCGGTGGACCGCAGCGGCGGCTCCGAGGCGGCCGACGCGCTCTCGACGGCTCTGCGCGTGCTCAGGGAGGGCAGGCTGTTCGGCATCTACCCGGAGGGGACCCGCTCACCGGACGGCCGGCTGTACCGCGGCAAGACCGGTGTCGCGCGGCTGGCGGTCGAGTCCGGTGCGCCGGTCTACCCGTGCGCGCTGTCCGGGACCGCGGAGATCCAGCCCCCCGGCTACCGGATACCGAAGAAGATCATGCGCCCCGGGATCCACTTCGGTGAGCCGTTGCGGTACTCCGAGGGTGCCGATCTCCGTAAGGTCACCGACGAGATCGTCTCGGCCATCCAGGCGCTGTCCGGTCAGGAGTACGTCGACGTCTACGCCTCCTCGCTCAAGAAGGGCTGACGAACCCGGACTCGTACGCGGCGATGACCGCCTGGGTGCGGTCGCGTGCCTGGAGTTTGGCCAGGATGTTGCCGACGTGGGTCTTGACGGTCTCCACGCTCACCACGAGGACACCGGCGATCTCGGCGTTCGACAGTCCCTTCGCCATGAGCTCCAGGACTTCGCCCTCACGGTCGGTGAGCCGCGCCCGCGCCACCCGGTCGCCGTCCCGGCCGGCGTGGAGGGCGGCCAGTCCGCGGATCGCGGCGGGGAACAGCAGCGAGTCGCTCAGCGTGACGGTGCGCAGCGCCTGGATGATCTCCTCGGGCCGGGCGCGTTTGAGCAGGAAGCCGCTGGCGCCCGCCCGGAGTGCCTCGTAGACATAGTCGTCGTTCTCGAACGTCGTGATGACCAGGATCCGGGGCGGGTCGGGGACCGTCGCCAGGATGCTCCTCGTGGCCTGGATGCCGTCGACCGCGGGCATCCGGACGTCCATCATCACCACCTCCGGGCGCAGGGACCGCACCAGCGGCAGCACCTCCGCGCCGTCGGCCGCCTCGCCCACGACCGCGAAGTCCGGCTCGGCGTCGATGATCGCCCGCAGGCCGGTGCGGATCAGCACCTCGTCGTCCACGATGAGAACGTCCGTCACCGGTCCCTCACCCTCCCGCACGCTGGATGCCGTCATTCCCGCCATCCGATCGATCTCTGGCCGGATCTGAGGGCGCCTCCCCGGTCCACGGCACGACCGGGAGCGCGACGGAGACCCGCCAGCGCCCGTCGTCGGGGCCGGCACTCATCCGGCCCCCGAGGATGGTGACACGTTCACGGATGCCCCGCAGCCCGCGCCCTCCGCCCGTACGCGGCGGCCCCGCCGCCGCGCCGGTGGGGTTGGTCATCTCCAGCTCCAGGCGCGACCCGCGCACCGCCAGGCGTACGGTGACCCTCACCTTCCCGGCGTGCCGTAGCGCGTTGGTGAGACCCTCCTGCACGATCCGGTACGCCTCTCTGGACACCACCGGCGGGATCTCCTCGATGCGGTCGATCTCCGCGTCCACCTCGACGCCGGCCGAGCGGGTCTGGTCGAACAGCCCGTCAAGGTCGGCGAGCGTACGCTGTGGGGTCCTGGCGCTCGCGTCCTCGCGCAGGAGGCCGAGCACGTGGTCGAGATCCTCCAGGGCGGTGCGTCCGGTCTCCTCGATCGCGGCGAGCGCCCGGCGGGCGAAGTCCGGGTCGGTGTCGAGCAGCCGGACGGCCGCGGCGGCCTGCAGCGTGGTGACGGTCAGCGCGTGGCCCACCGAGTCGTGCAGCTCGCGCGCCAGCCGGTTGCGCTCCATGAGCTGTTCGGTCTGCCGCTCCAGCCGCGCCAGCCGGTCGGCGGGGGAGGGCCCGAGCAGCACCGGCGCCAGCCGCGCGAACAGCGCGCCCACCGCGGCGCCCAGATGGATGATCGCGGGCAGGGCGACCAGGGCGAGCGTGACCGACAGCCACGGCTCGAACGCCAGGGGCCGGCCGAGGAACCGGCGGCCGAGGTCGTGGGCGGTGAACGGGGTCTCCAGCAGGTACAGGATCACGGGCACGCCGACCACCACGGTGGAGCCGGTCATGCCGCCGAACCCGATGTGCAGTAGCCACCACACGGCCGTACGCCGGCGTGAGCGCCACGACCGCAGGCCCTCGGGGGTCTCCTCCGGAAGCGGCACGCCCAGCAGGGTCTCGGCCGCGGTCCGGCACAGGACGCGTACGGCCGGTACGAAGGCGACCGCGCTGGAGATCACCACGAAGGCGAGCATCATGGTCACGCCCTCGAAGACGCTGCGGGCGGGCTGCTGCCGGTACGTGTCCATGATCGATGCGAGCGCGGCGTAGATCAGGACATAGGGAACCAGGAGCGCGGTGCCGCCGAGCAGGAAGGTCCAGCGCCGGTAGGTGGAGACGCTGACCAGTGGGCGGACCACGGATCTCATGCCCGAGATCCTCGCAGAGGGCGCCGTGCCCCACCTCCCCCGAGCGAGCGAGGATGCCGTGGCGGTGCGGCGCTCTGGCGGAATAACGGCACGGTGCTATACGCTGTTCGTAGCGCCGAAGATTCCGGCTCGATCGGATAGGCGTTTCCCAGCCGCGTCGCTGAGCCTCACCGTCCCGAGTTCTGTGGGCGGATGAACCTCCATCCCGAGATGTCTCTCGTGAATTTCCGGCGTACCCATTTGCGTACGCGTTCTCGAGAAGCCGTTTCCTCGTATCGGATGGCGTGCATCGCCGCGCGCTCTGTCGGCTTTTCTCTGTGGAAGGACCCCCATGACCACCACCAACGAGACCAGGCCGGTCGCCGCGGCGACCGCCCAGGAGATCCCCCCAGTTCCGGTGTCGGGCATCCTCGACGTCAACGACAACCACGCATTCGTACGGGCCGACGGCTACCTGCCGGGTCCCGGCGACACCTACCTCTCGGCCGCTCAGGTGAACAAGTACGGTCTTCGGCCCGGCGACCGGATCGAGGGCGCCGCCCGTAGCCCGCGCCGGGGAGACCGGCGCGAGAAGTTCCGCAGCCTCGTACGGCTGGACACGGTCAACGGCCGCGCTGCGGAAAATCCGGAGAACACCGTCAAGCGCCCGAAATTCGCCGATCTGACGCCGCTGTACCCGCAAGAGCGGCTGCGCCTGGAAACCGGTGCCGGCGAACCGACCGGCCGAATCATGGACCTGGTCGCCCCTATCGGAAAAGGCCAGCGTGGTCTCATCGTGGCACCGCCCAAAGCGGGCAAGACCATGATTCTTCAGGCCATCGCAAAGGCGATCCGTGCCAACAACCCGGAATGCCACGTAATGATCGTGCTCGTCGACGAACGGCCTGAAGAGGTCACCGACATGCAGCGGTCGGCGGACGCCGAGGTCGTCCACTCCACCTTCGACCGCCCGGCGAGCGAGCACATCGCCCTGGCCGAGCTGGCGATCGAGCGCGCCAAGCGGCTCGTCGAGCTCGGCGGCGACGTGGTCGTCATCCTCGACTCGATCACCCGGCTCGGCCGTGCGTACAACCTCGCGGCTCCCTCGAGCAGCCGCATCCTGGCCGGCGGCGTGGCCGCGACGGCCATCCACCCGCCGCGCCGCTTTCTCGGCGCCGCCCGCAACATCGAGGACGGCGGCTCGCTGACCATCCTCGCGTCGGTGCTCGTGGAGACCGGTTCGCGCATGGACGAGGTCTTCTTCGAGGAGTTCAAGGGCACCGGCAACATGGAGCTGCGACTCCGCCGCGACCTCGCCGACAGGCGGATCTTCCCGGCCGTCGACGTCGCGCCTTCCAGCACCCGCCGCGACGACCTGCTCATGTCCTCCATCGAGCTGGAGACCGTGGCCCGGCTCCGCCAGGTGCTGCACTCTCTCGGCCCGCAGGAGGCCCTCGAGCTCCTGACCGGCAAGCTCCGCGACACTTCTTCCAACGCGGAGTTCCTCACCCAGATCCTCCGCGAGACCGCCCGCTGAGACCGCGCGCCCTCAGTCGACGGTCACGCTCTTGGCCAGGTTGCGCGGCTTGTCCACGTCGTGGCCCAGCGCCACCGCCGCGTGATAGGCGAGAAGCTGCAGCGGGATCGTCAACAGGATCGGGTCGAGCTCGGGTTCGTTCTTCGGCACCGCGATCGCGTCCTCACCGGCCGCACCGTGGCCGATGGTCACCACCCGGCCGTGCCGGGCCCGGATCTCCCCGAGCGTCGAGCGGTTCTTGTCCAGTAGCTCGTCGTCCGGGACGATCGCGACCGCCGGAAGGGCGGGACTGACGAGAGCGAGCGGGCCGTGCTTGAGCTCGCTCGCGGGATACGCCTCCGCGTGGACGTAGGAGACCTCCTTGAGCTTCTGCGCCCCCTCGCGTGCGACCGGCCAGCCGCGGACGCGCCCCACGAACAGCATGCTGTGATACTTCGCCAGGTCTCCGGCCAGCGCCGCGATCCGGTCCTCCTGCTCCAGGATCTCCCCGATCTGCGCGGGCAGCGCCCGCAGCCCATCGGCGATCCGCCGCCCGTCGGCGGGGGACAGGTCGTGTATCCGGCCCAGGTGCAGCGCGAGCAGCGCGAACACCACCGCCGTCGACGTGTACGCCTTGGTCGAGGCGACCGCGATCTCCGGACCGGCGTGCAGGTAGACCCCGCCGTCGCACTCGCGGGCGATCGCGCTGCCGACGGCGTTGACCACGCCGAGGACCCGGCCGCCCTTGCGTCGCAGCTCCTGCACCGCGGCGAGCGTGTCGTAGGTCTCGCCGGACTGGCTGACCGCGATGTAGAGCGTGTCCGCCTCCACGACCGGGTTGCGATAGCGGAACTCCGACGCGGGCTCGGCGTCCGCCGGGATCCGGGCCAGCTCTTCGATGAGCTGCGCGCCCACCTGGCCCGCGTAGTACGCGGAGCCGCAGCCGAGGATCTTGACCCGGCGTATCGCCCGTGCCTCGCGCGGATCCAGGTCCAGCCCGCCCAGATGCGCCGTGTGGAACCGGCCGTCCAGACGCCCCCGCAGCGCGCGCTCGACGGCCGCGGGCTGCTCGTGGATCTCCTTGCGCATGAAGTGGGTGTAGCCCTCGGCGTCGTACGCGGCGTCCTCGGTCTCGATGACCGACGGCTCCTTCTGCGTGACCTGGGCGTCGAGGGTGAACGTGCGGAACCCGTCGGGGCGGACCGAGGCGAGCTCGCCGTCGTCCAGGTGCACGACCTGGCGCGTGTAGCGGACCAGCGCGGCGACGTCGGAGGCCGCGAACATCTCCTTCTCCCCGATGCCCAGAACGACCGGGCTGCCGTTGCGGGCGACGACGAGCACGCCGGGGTGGCGCGCGTCCACCACGGCGATGCCGTACGTGCCGACGATCTGCGACAGCGCCTCGCGTACGGCGTCCTCCAGCTCGTCCGCGCCTGATCGCGCGATCAGGTGGGGGAGCACCTCGCTGTCGGTCTCGGAGGCGAACTCCACGCCGTCGGCCCTGAGCTTGGCGCGCAGTTCGTCGGCGTTCTCGATGATGCCGTTGTGCACGACCGCGACGCTGCCGGAGGTGTGCGGGTGCGCGTTGTCGTCACTGGGCTCGCCGTGCGTCGCCCAGCGGGTGTGGCCGATCCCCGTGCCGCCCTTGAACCGCGCGGGCAGGCTCGCCGCCATCTCGGCGACACGCCCCTCCCTCTTGCGCACCCGTAGGTCACCGGAGCGCCCGGCGACCGCGAGGCCGGCCGAGTCGTACCCGCGGTACTCCAGGCGGGCCAGCCCCTCGGTCAGGATCGGGACAGCGTCCCTCGGCCCGGTGTAGGCCACGATTCCGCACATTGGGGCCTGCCTCTCATCCGTTGGCGGTCATCCGTACACGATTCGCCGCAGCTGCCGGAGCGAGAGCTCCGGGGGAGCGACCCGGCGCTGGGGCAGCTCGGCCGCGACGCGCTCGAAGATCTGGTCGTTGGTCAGCCCGCGCGCCTTCAGCTCCGCGTGCCGCCGCCGGACGAACTCCTCGGCCGGTTCGGCGAAGTACGCGAGCACGTCAGCCACCACCCGCGCGGCCTCACCCGGGCTCAGCGAGGTGGTGCGGCTGAGGTGGATGAGGAGATCGTCGTACGAGCGGCCCGACATGCGTCGTGATCCTGCCGGATTCTCACCCTGAAAGCCAAGTTTCCTGCCCGGTATCGGGCAGGAAACAGGACTTAGGTCATGTGATCTGCGGTCAGGTGGTCGCGCCTCCGTCGACGGTCAGCTCGTGACCGACGACGAACGCCGCCTCGGGCGAGGCCAGCCACAGGACCGCCGCCGCTACCTCCTCGGTCGCGCCGATCCGCCCGGCCGGGATGCGTTCGCCAACGCGAGCGGCGCGGTCGGCCTCACTCTCCCCGGGGCGCATCGACATGGCGGTGGCGATCGGCCCGGGGCTGACCACGTTGATCCGTACGCCCCCGGCGATGGCCTCCCGCGCCGCCGCCTTGGAGAGGGCGACCACGCCCGCTTTGGTCGCGCCGTACGCGCCGAGCCCGGGCACCGCGGTGACCCCGATCGAGGCGGCGTTCACGATCACACCGCCGCCGTTCGCCCGCATATGCGCGATCTCGTGCCGGAGCGACAGCCAGACGCCGGTCAGGTT
>DASQPY010000202.1:0-5222 GCA_035643735.1 Actinoallomurus sp.
CCCCACGGAGCGAGAAAACCAACGCCGCAGGCCCAGGGGGCCTGCGGCGTTACCGCGGTATGGCGGCCGGCGCGATCAGGAGAGCTCGGACAGAGTGTGCTCGGCCTCGGCGAGCCAGGCGCGGCGTGCCGTCAGGGCTTCCTCGGTGTCCTTGACGTCCTTGTCGCGTCCGGCGTTCCGGGCCTTCTCCAGCCGGGTCTCGAGCTGCTCGATCGACGAGCGCAGCTGAGCGACGGTCGCCTCGGCACGCGCACGTGCCTCGGGGTTCGTCCGCCGCCACTCCGACTCCTCGGCGCCGCGGACCGCTTCCTCGACCTTGCGCAGCCGGCCCTCGAGCCGCTCGCGCGAGTCGCGGGGGACCATGCCGATGGCCTCCCAGCGCTCCTGGATCGACCGCAGCGCCTGCCGGGCGGCACGGATGTCGCGCACCGGGACCAGGCGTTCGGCCTCGGTCAGGAGCTTCTCCTTGGCCTCGGCGTGCTCACGGAACTCCGCGTCCCGCTCGGCGAAGAACTCCGAACGGGCCGTGAAGAACGTGTCCTGAGCGCCCTTGAACCGCGCCCACAGCTCCTCTTCGGCGTCACGGGACGCGCGACCGGCCAGCTTCCACTGCCGCATCAGCTCGCGGTACGCGGCGGCGGTCGGTCCCCAGTCGGTCGAGCCGGACAGCGCCTCGGCCTCGGCGACCAGGCGCTCCTTCTCCGACCGGGCCTGCTCACGCTCCACCTCGAGGTTGGAGAAGTAGGCCTTGCGTCGCTTGGTGAAGGAGTTGCGCGCGGAGGACAGCCGCTTCCACAGTGCCGTCTCCGTGGGCCGGTCGACCCGTTCGGCGGCCTTCCACTCCTCGACCAGCTGGCGCAGCCGCTCGCCGCCGTTCTTCCAGTGCGTCTCTTCGGCCGAGATCCGCTCGGCCTCGGCGACGATGCGCTCCTTGACCTCGCGGGCCTGGACGCGCGCCTGGTCCCGGGCGACCTTGAGCTGCTCACGGCGTTCGCCGAGCAGTGAGGTGAGACCGTCGAGCCGGCGGCCGAGCCCGTCGAGGTCGCCGACGGCGTGGGCCTCGGTCACGGCCTCGCGGAGCCGGGCGATGGTGTGCTCGGCCTGGGCGGTCGCCAGATCGGTCGTCTTGATCCGCTGCTCGAGCAGATCGACCTCGGTGACCAGGGCGTCGTACTTGCGCCGGAAGTAGGCCAGGGCCTCCTCGGGCGCACCGGCCTGCCACGAGCCGACCGTGCGTTCACCGTCCGCCGTGCGTACGTAGACGGTCCCGTCCTCGGCCACCCGGCCCCACGGATCAGTGCTCACGGCCGCCCTCCCAGGTCAGTGGCGTGGCCGCCGTGAGCCGCCGCGCGGCCTTCACGACGTCCCGCCCGACCGCCGCGGGATTCCCCAAGGGTTCGGTGGCGCTGCACACCGCTGCCTCCTGTGTCAGAGCCCGCTGCGTCCCCTCACACCGCGGGCCCACCATGATGACGACCATGGGAGTAGCGCTCCCGCAGGCCACCCTAGCCAATCGCATTGCTACATCTTCGCGACGGTGAGGTCTTTTATTTCGATTTTCTTCTTTGGGGCGGTGTTCCCGGCTTGGTCGGCCGCTTCGGCGCCCGCCTTGGCGACGGAGTCGACGACGTCCATTCCGCTCGTGATCTCACCGAAGACGGTGTAGTCGGCGGGCAGCGGAGAATCGTCGTAGACGATGAAGAACTGGCTTCCGTTGCTGTTCGGGGCCTCGCTGTGCGCCATCGCGATGACGCCGCGCTTGTACGTGGCCTGGCCGGACTTGGCGGCCTTGGGGACGTTCTCATTCCCGAAGCCGTAGGAGGGGCCGCCGGTTCCCGTTCCGGTGGGGTCGCCGCATTGCAGCACCTTGATACCCTCGGTGACCAGTCGATGACATTTGGTGTTGTTGAAGAATTTCTTGCTCGCCAGATACTTGAACGAGTTCACCGTGCACTTGGCCTTGGTGCCGTCCACTGTGGCGACGATCGTGCCGAGACTGGTGTCGAGCGTCATTCGGTAGGTGCCCTTGACCGGCTTCGCCGGAGGCTTGCCGACGTCCTTGGCTCCCTGCGCCGCCTGGGCGGGCAATGGCTGGTACGCGCATTCCCCGGGCTTGACCGAAACGCTCGGCGCGGCGCTCGGCGTGGCGGCCGGTGTCGTCGCCGCCGCGGCGGTGGTCTTCTTCTTCGCCGGCCCGTTCATGGCGAACGCAATGGCCCCGCTGCCACCCGCGATCACGACGACGGCGACGACCGTCCCAATGATCTTCATCCGGCGGGCCCTGGCCTGCCGGATCGCGCGGCGCTGCAACTGGCGCTCGTAGCGCTGCCGCGCCAGCTCCTTCTTGCGGTCTTTACCCGCCACCGGTCTCGCACCCCTTGATTCGCGTCGTGAACTGGGAAACGTGCTGCGCATCGTAGCGGTCCCGGCCGGCATTTTGGCCACGCACCACAGAGGCACCCAAACCAGCCGAACATCGGCACGTGTCGACCGCTCCACGCTATGTCGTTCGCGATAGCGCACGCGCCGCCGGTACGCTCAAGCTGCCGGCAGCCATGAGAAAGGACGATCGTGCTCATCGCCACGTTCCCTGCGGGGGCCTTCGCGACGAACTGCTATGTCGTGGCACCCGCGGCGGGGGAGGAGTGCGTGATCATCGACCCCGGGCAGGACGCCGAGGCGATGGTCTACGACGTCCTGCGCGAACACCGGCTCAAGCCGGTCGCGGTGGCCCTGACCCACGGTCACATCGACCACGTCTGGTCCGTGGCGCCGGTCTGTGGCGCCCGCGACGTCCCGGCCTACATCCACCCCGCCGACCGGGCCCTGCTGTCCGACCCGGCGAAGGGCTTTCCGCCGGAGGTCGGCCGCCAGTTGCTCGGCGGCCTGACGTTCGGCGAGCCGGACGACGTGCGCGCGCTGGGCGACGGGGAGACCCTGAAGCTCGCCGGCCTGGACTTCGTCGTCGACCACGCACCCGGCCATACACCGGGCTCGGTGACGTTCCGGCTCGCCGCCGAGCCCGTGATGTTCTCCGGCGACCTGTTGTTCGCCGGCTCGATCGGACGTACCGACATGCCGGGCGGCGACTACGCGACGATCATGGAGAGCCTGGCGCGCGTGTGCCTGCCGCTGCCGGACGAGACCGCGGTGCTGCCCGGCCACGGCGCCAAGACCACGATCGGCCAGGAGCGGACCACCAACCCCTTCCTCAAGGAGTCGGCCCCGCTCGACGGCCCGCACAGGGGACTCTGAACGACTGATGAGCTCGAACTTCCAGGCCCCCAAGGGGGTCAACGAGTACTTCCCGCCGCGCTCGGCGACATACCTCGCCGCGCGCGACGCCTTCGCGGCCACGGCCGCCCGTGCCGGCTACTCCTACCTGGAGCTGCCGGTCTTCGAGGACACAAGGCTGTTCGCGCGCGGCGTCGGCGAGTCGACCGACGTCGTGAGCAAGGAGATGTACACCTTCGAGGACCGGGGCGGCCGCTCGATCACGCTGCGCCCGGAGTTCACCGTCGGTGTGCTGCGCTCGGTGCTCCAGCACGGTCTGCACAAGGGTGAGCTGCCGGTGAAGGTCTGGGCCACCGGCCCGGCGTTCCGCTACGAACGCGCCCAGGCCGGGCGGTATCGGCAGTTCTACCAGGTCGACCTGGAGGCGATCGGCTCGGAGGATCCGGCGGTCGACGTCGAGACGATCGCGCTGGCCTGGGACTGGTACCGCGAGCTCGGCCTCACCAGGCTCACCCTCAACCTCAACTCACTCGGCTGCCGCGAGTGCCGGCCGGTGTACCGCGGGGCGCTCCAGGAGTTCCTGCGCGGGCTCGACCTGGACGAGGACACCCGGGCCCGGGTCGAGATCAACCCGCTACGGGTGCTGGACGACAAGCGGCCTCAGGTCCGTGCCCAGGTGGAGAACGCCCCGCTGGTCACCGACTACCTGTGCGGCACCTGCAAGGCCCACCACGACAAGGTCCGTGAGCTGCTCGCCGATCTGTCGATCCCGTGGGTGGACGAGCCCCGGCTCGTGCGCGGACTCGACTACTACACGCGCACCACGTTCGAGTTCGACCACCCACTGCTCGGCGCCCAGTCCGGCATCGGCGGAGGCGGCCGCTACGACGGACTGTCCGAGGACATCGGCGGCCCGTCGCTGCCCGGCATCGGCTTCGGGCTCGGCCTGGACCGTACGGTGCTCGCGATGGAGGCCGAGGAGGTCGCGGCCACGGCCGGCACGACGGTCGGGGTGTACGGCGTGCCGCTCGGCGAGGAGGCACAGCGCAG
This sequence comes from Actinoallomurus sp., assembly GCA_035643735.1. Taxonomy (GTDB): domain Bacteria; phylum Actinomycetota; class Actinomycetes; order Streptosporangiales; family Streptosporangiaceae; genus Actinoallomurus. Next base: position 4,285 of record DASQPY010000202.1, read on the forward strand.
GATCTTCGGTCTCGTGACCGAGCTGCGCCGGGCCGGGATCGCCGCCGACATGTCCTACGACGGCAAGAAGCTCAAGGGCGCCATGCGCGGTGCCGACCGGTCCGGCGCGGCGTACGCCGTGATCCTGGGCGAGCGCGACCTCGCTGAGGGCGCCGCGCAGGTCAAGGACCTGGCCACCGGCGAGCAGGAGGCCGTACCGCTCGATCGCGTCGCCGACGTGCTCAAGGAGAAGCTGGGCTGAGACCCGGCTAGGAGACAGAAGGGCTTTCGCAGAAATGATCCGCACACATGAGGCGGGTTCGCTCCGCCGTGAGCACACCGGTCAGCAGGTCGTGCTCGCCGGCTGGGTCGCGCGCCGTCGCGACCACGGAGGCGTCACGTTCATCGACCTGCGCGACGCCTCCGGCATCGCGCAGGTCGTCTTCCGCGAGGAGCAGGTTTTCGCCGCGCACGGAGCCGGCGCCCATGACCTCCGCTCGGAGTTCTGCGTCAAGGTCACCGGCGAGGTGCGGGTGCGGCCCGAGGGCAATGAGAACGCCGAGATCCCGACCGGCGACGTCGAGGTCGTCGCCGCCGAGATCGAGGTCCTGAGCGAGTCGGCACCGCTGCCGTTCCCGATCGAGACCGACGTCAACGTCAACGAAGAGGTGCGGCTGAAGTACCGCTACCTCGACATCCGCCGCGAGGCCCAGGCCCGCGCCCTGCGCGTACGCTCCACGGCGTCCTACCTGGTGCACGACGTGCTGCGGGGCCACGGCTTCGTCAACGTCGAGACGCCGACGCTGACCCGGTCCACGCCCGAGGGCGCGCGTGACTTCCTGGTGCCCGTACGCCTCAAGCCAGGCCACTGGTACGCCCTGCCGCAGTCGCCGCAGCTGTTCAAGCAGCTCCTCATGGTCTCCGGGCTGGAGCGCTATTACCAGATCGCACGCTGCTAC
>DASQPY010000203.1:0-3886 GCA_035643735.1 Actinoallomurus sp.
CCGCCCTCGGAGCTTCGCGTCACCCGCCGCCGCCGGGACCGTGCCCGCGCCTTCAGCCTGCGGCTGGCCGCCGCGCATCCCATCGGCCAGGGCTGGTCCGGCTGGCTGCGGCCGGACACCGTCGTGTGCCGCTGCGAGGAGACGCGCTACGAGAGCCTGGGCCGCGCGTCCGCCGAGAACCCCGCGGCCCGCGCCGTGAAGCTCGCCACCCGCGCCGGCCTGGGCCCCTGCCAGGCCCGGATCTGCGGGCCCACCGTTGCCGAACTCAGCCCAGAGTCCCCGAACCCTCATCACCGTCCGATCGCCCAGCCGATCCGGCTCGGCGAACTCGCGGCCCCAAGTGAAGCCGCAGAAAAGGAGAGCACTTCGTGAACACCCAGCTCGGCGGGGTCATCGTTGCCACCGCGCTCCCGTACCGTCAGGACTCCTCAGCGCCCGCCGGGCTGGCGGTCGACTACGACCGGTACGCCGAGCACTGCCGCTGGCTGGTCGAGAACGGCTGCCGCGGCGTCGGCCCCAACGGCTCGCTCGGGGAGTACTCCTCGCTGACCGACGAGGAACGCCGCCGCGTCGCGCGTACCGCGATCGAGGCGGTCGGCGGCTCCGGTGTCGTCGTGGTCGGCGTGCACGGGCCCGGCTCCCACCAGGCGCGGCACTGGGCGGAGCTGGCGGCCGAGGACGGGGCGGACGGCGTGCTCTGCCTGCCCCCCACGATGTACCGGGCGAGCCGCGCGGACGTGCTGGCGCACTTCGAGGCGGTCGCCTCGGTCGGCCTGCCGGTCATGGTCTACAACAACCCGATCGACACCAAGGTCGACCTGACACCGGACCTGCTCGGGGAGATCGCGCAGATCGACAACATCGTCGCGGTGAAGGAGTTCTCCGGGGACGTACGCCGGGTCCTGGAGATCCGGGAGAAGGCACCTGATCTGGCCGTTGTCGCGGGGGCCGACGACGTGACGCTGGAGGCCCTGCTGATGGGGGCGAGCGGCTGGTTCGCCGGTTTCCCGAACGTCTTCCCGGCCGAGTCGGCGCTGCTGTACGAGCTGGGCGTCGCGGGCCGGCTGGAGGAGGCGCGGGCGCTGTACGAACCGCTGGTGGCGGCGTTCCGCTGGGACTCGCGCACGGAGTTCGTGCAGGCCATCAAGCTGGGCATGGACCAGATCGGCCGGTACGGCGGCCCGTGCCGTCCCCCGCGCGGCCCGCTCAGCGACGAGCACCGCGCCCAGGTGACGGCGGACATGGCCCACGCGGTCGCGGCGCTGGAGGAAAGGCGGGTGGCCTCGTGAGATCCGTCCGTACGATCAGCGCGGTCGACTCGCACACCGAGGGCATGCCGACGCGGGTCGTCACCGGCGGCGTCGCGCCGATCCCGGGCGCCACCATGGCCGAGCGCCGCCGGTACGCCGTGGACCACCTCGATGACCTGCGCAGATTCCTGGTCGACGAGCCACGCGGGCATCCGGCGATGAGCGGTGCGATCCTGCAGCCGCCGCTCTCCCCCGACGCCGACTGGGGCGTGGTCTACATCGAGGTCAGCGGCTTCCTGCCGATGTGCGGCCACGGCACGATCGGGGTGGCGACGGTCCTGGTGGAGACCGGGATGGTCGAGGTGACCGAACCGGAGACGGTCGTACGCCTCGACACGCCCGCCGGCGTGGTCGAGGCGCGGGTCGAGGTCCGCGACGGCCACGCTGAGCGGGTCACCCTGCGCAACGTCGCGTCGTTCGCGCTGGGCCACGACCTGACCGTGAAGGTGCCCGGCCTCGGCGAGGTCCGCTACGACATAGCGTACGGCGGGAACTTCTACGCGATCGTGCCGCTGGACTCGGTCGGCCTGCCCTTCGACCGCGCCCGCAAGGACGACATCCTCAAGGCGGGCCTGGCCATCATGGCGGCGATCAACGAGGACCCGCCGCGGCATCCGGCCGATCCGCTGATCGGCGGCTGCAAGCACGTGCAGTTCCTGGCCCCGGGCTCGGACGCGCGCCATTCCCGCAACGCGATGGCCATCCATCCGGGCTGGTTCGACCGGTCCCCGTGCGGCACCGGTACGTCGGCCCGGATGGCGCAGCTGCACTCGCGTGGGGAGCTGCCCCTGAACACCGAGTTCGTGAACGAGTCCTTCATCGGCACCCGCTTCACCGGACGTCTCCTGGAGACGACCACGACCGGCGGGGTGCCGGCCGTGGTCCCGGAGTTCTCCGGCCGCGCCTGGATCACCGGCACGGCGAACTACCTGCTCGACCCGTCCGACCCGCTCCCGCACGGCTTCGTACTGTGAGTCCGGCAGGTCACGCGGTCGCTTCGGCGGCCTCGACCTCGCGGTTCCACTCGGCCTTACTGGCGCGCCAGCCCTCGTCGTCGGCGCCGAGGCGCCAGTAGCCGGAGATCGACAGTTGCTCGAGCGGGATACCGCGCTCCACGCGCAGATGACGGCGCAGGCGCTTGACGAAACCCGCCTCGCCGTGGACGAAGGCGTGCACGGTCCCGGACGGGAATTCCAGCTCCTGAACGGCCTGGACCAGTGCCTCGCCGACGGGGGCCTCTCCGCGGTGCAGCCAGACGAGCTTCGCGTCGCCGGCGGTGGTGAGTTCCTGCTCCTCACCCGGTCCGGACACCTCGACGAAGACGCGGGCCGGTGCGCCCTCCGGAAGGGCCTCCAGTGACGCCGCGATGGCCGGCAGTGCGCTCTCATCCCCGACGAGCAGGTGCCAGTCCGCGTCCACGCTGGGTGCGTACGCACCGCCGGGGCCCATGAACAGCACCTCGTCACCCGGCTGGGAGTTCGCGGCCCAGGGCCCGGCCAGGCCCTCGTCGCCGTGGTAGACGAAGTCGATGCTCATCTCGAGCGCGTGCGGGTCCCAGGTGCGCACGGTGTAGGAACGCAGTCGCGGCCAGTGCTCGCGTGGCAGGTCACGGTGGACGGCGTCCATGTCGAACGGCTCGGGATAGGTGACGCCCGGCACCGGGAACAGCAGCTTGACGTAGTGGTCGGTGAAGTCACCGGCGCCGAAACCGGCCAGGCCCTCGCCGCCGATCACCACGCGGATCATGTGCGGGGTGATCCACTGAACTCGCAGGACCTGGGCCCGAGTCAGTTTCCTCTTCTTGCGAGGCTTTTCGTTCGTCATCGATCACTCCTCATGGGTACTTAGGTAAACCTAACCCTTACCCGTGAGTGATTGTCGTCCGGCGTCCGGCTGAACGGGTGAGCCGAGACCCGCTCCGAGGAGGTCGGCGATCTCGGGGAGCTCAAAGGCGGGCAGGCCGACGTCGCGCCAGTACGCGTGGTTGAGCAGGGCGGCGGCGAACGTCGCCGCGGCGGCGGTACGGCGGCGCTCGGGTACGGCGGGGTCCGCGAGGGCGCCGTCGACGGCCCGGCGGATCAGGCCGATGAGCCGGGAGTTCATCTCGGCCAGGGCGCCGCTGACCTCCGGATGGGTGGCCGCCTCGCGGAAAAGGATGAGCCGCGAGCCGGACGACCGGGAGTACCAGACGTCGTAGTCCGCGGCGACGTTCATGAGGGTCGCGGCGACGTCGCCCGGGACGACCTCGGCCTCCAGGGACGCGATCTCGTCGACGGGGACGCGTTCGACCAGGGCCAGCAGAATGTCGATCTTCCGGGAGAAATAGTGGAAGACGAGGCCCTTGTAGACGCCGGCACGCTCGGCGATGCGCGACGTGGGGGTGGCGTCGTACCCCTCCTCGGCGAAGAGGGCCTGGGCGGCGTCGAGGATGCGGGCCCTGCTGTCCTGCGCCGACCGAACACGTGAGGTGCCAGGCATGGATCCCTCTTTCGCGACGCGACGAGGGGCCGGGCTGCCTGCCCGGCCCCTCGTCAGCCTACGTTTCGTCAGTGTGGGATGGCCCGGCGATGCACCAG
>DASQPY010000204.1:0-2268 GCA_035643735.1 Actinoallomurus sp.
GCGACGTGGAACAGGTTCGGCCCGGTCCCGGGTCCCTTCGTCGTCGACAGGTCCCAGAGCTGAGCCTGGTCGGCCGGTGTCAGGAACCTGTTCAGCGAGTCCTGCGTCGGTACGGTGTTCCCCGCGCTGGTCTCGGTGTCGAACGCGAAGGCGCTGCCGGCGTTCGTGAAGGTCGGGTCGTCACCCGCCGTCTCGGGACCCTGCGCCCACCAGTACCCCGGCGGCACGTAGTTGTACGGTCCCTCCTTCGCGCCCGACGCGCCGAGCTTGGGCGATGACTTGTACTCGGCGGAGGCGATCTGCGGTGTCTGCCAGTCCGCCGCGTCGAACGCGGACAGGTAGATCTGCTCCTTCGCCGCGTCCGGCGCCTCGTCACTGCCCTGGAAGTAGGTGAAGACGCTCGGGTGGTTCCGCAGCCATTCGGCGACGCGCGTGGCCTGGTTGGCCGCGTTCTCCTTCAGCGCGTCGGGCCACTTGGTGATCGGGTCCTCCCACCGGTCGCAGCACTGCCAGCCGGTCATCGCCAGGATGCCGGCGCGGTCCATCTGGGCGAACATGTCGTCCGGCGGCAGGTTCCCCTCGAAGCGCAGGGTGTTCAGGCCGAGGTTCTTCACGTACGCGAGCTGGTCATGGATGTTCTGCGGCGAGTACCGCATGAACATGTCCGGCGACCACCCGCCGCCGCGGATCACCAGCGGCACCCCGTTGACCATGAACCTCCGGTAGCCCGAAGGCGCATGCGTCTTGCCCGGCACGACCGGTGAGAGGTCGGAGGTCACCGTACGGACGCCGAAGTCCTCGGCGTACCGGTCGGACTCCTGACCACCCGCCCGTACGCTCGCCGCGAGGTGGTAGAGCGGCTGACCGCCCAGCTGGTACGGCCACCAGATCGCCGGGTGGGTGAGGTGCAGCTGCCGATGATCGGCGGGGGACAGCGTGACCGTACGTGTCGCCTTGGCCGGTACGTCCGCCGTCGCCGTGACATCGACGCGCGTGGCGCCGTGCGTGATGGTGGCGCGGAACGAGGCTCGCTGCGCCTTCGCGGTGTCGTTGCGCAGGTCGGCCTTGACCGTGAGGTCCGACGTGCTCAGGTCCTTGGCGTTCTGCTGGTTGACGTGCACGTTCCGCAGCGAGACCGCGCCCGCCTGCGCCAGCTCGGGAGCGAACCGCAGGCCGGTGCTCTCGTCCGGCGCGTGCGGGTTCCAGTCGAGCTGGCTGTCGCTGAGGTAGGTCTTCGGGGCGTTCTTGGCGACGTCGAGCGCGATCGCGTTCGCGCCGTCATGGACGTAGGGCGTGATGTCGTACTCGAACCGCGAGTACGCCCCTTGGAGCTGGGCCCGGTCGGCCACCTTCGTGCCGTTCACCCACAGGTCCGCGGTGCCGAGAACCCCGTTCATGATCAGGTACGTGCGGCCGCCGCGTTTCGGATGGACGGTCAGCTGGTCGCGGTACCACCAGTTCACGCCGAACTGGTCGGTCGGCACGCTCTTCAGCCGATCGGAGTAGAAGACGTTCGGGTAGCGGCCGTTCTCGACCAGGCCCGCCATCAGCGTCTCGGGCTGGGAGATCGGCAGCCAGCCCGTCGCGGAGTAGTCGGGGCGGGAGATCTCCGCCCCGGAACTCCCGGCGGTGGCGGAGGACTGGATGCGCCAGCCGGAGGTGAGCTGCGCGGCGCCGGGACCGGGCGCGACGACCGCGGCGGGAGGCGGCGAAGCCGTTGCGACGTGGGCCGGCGTCACAGTCGCGGCGGTCATCACCACTGCCGCCGCGACCATGATCAAAGGTGACCTGACCATAGACAACCGTACCTCCCAGGCTCGGACGCCCACGCTAATCGCCGGACGGTTTGATTGGAAGCCTCCCTAACGAATGACCCAAAGAGGCCACGGTGGCAGGCGTTCGCGAGCCCCCGGAGAACACGCACTTTTCTCCGAGTGAAGGCCGACGTCACCGTCGAATAGGTGCATGGGAGCGCTCCCACGCATCCCAAGGTGGGCCAGGTCGAGCCGGGATGGGGAGGGCCGGGACCGGGGCCGCCGTGAACGTGCGGCCGTGGCGTCGGGTCGGCGGGCGTAGGGAAGTGCCTTACGGGCGAGTGGGCGTGTTTCGGGCGGCGGCAACGCGGCAAGGAGACCCACGACCCGGTGTCTGTTCTGTGGGGATATCGCGTGCAGGAGGTCCTATGCCGAAGCCGTTCGCCTCATCCGCGGACCTGGAGGACAAGACGCAGACCCTGGAGGTGCTCGCCGACGGTGTCTACGCGCTGAC
>DASQPY010000205.1:0-4456 GCA_035643735.1 Actinoallomurus sp.
TGAAGACCCAGGTCAGAGCCATCTTCCGGAAGTTGGACGCGCACAGCCGCAGCAGCGCGATCGTCCAGGCGCGCGAGCGCGGCATCCTCTAGCGGACATTTCGCCATCAGACGCTGGTCACGACCTCCTCATACTCCAGCCGCGGGTTGCGCGCGGCCCAGGCGTTCTCCCCCGGCCTGCCGATGTTGACGACGGCCAGCACACGATGGTCGCCTTCGGGGAAGAACTCCTTGCCCAAGCCGTCGGCGTCGAAGCCCGTCATCGGGCCGGCGGCGAGGCCCGCGGCCCGCACGCCGAGGATGAAGTAGCCGACCTGCAATGCGCCGTTGAGCACGGCGGACTGCTCGCGCACCGAACGCTCGCCGAACAACAGGTCCTTCGCCTGCGGGAAGTGCGGGAAGACCTTCGGCAGCTCCTCGTGGAACTCGAAGTCGGCGGCGAGGATCGCGGTGAGGGGCGCCTTGGCGGTCTTCTCCTTGTTCCCGTCGGCAAGGTGGCCGACGAGACGCCCGCGCGCCTCCCTCGACCTGACCAGTACGAGCCGCATCGGTTGCTGGTTCATCGAGGTCGGGGCGTACTTGATCAGGTCGTAGATGGCACGGATCTGCTCATCCGTCACGGGCTCGTCGGTGAACGTGTTAGCGGTCCGTGCTTCGCGGAACAGCAGATTCTGGGCCGCGGGGTCGAGCGCGAGCCGGGTCGACATGGGGAAACCTCCGATCGTTCGGTGCGGCCACGGCGACGCGCCGTCGCTCGTGACCGGTTGAGACCCCCGCCACCGCCCTCTCCTTTGACGAGCGATGGCGGGGAGACTAGGGACGTACGGCGCCTGCGGGTGAGGCCGGATCGGCCTTTCCGCGTCCTGACGGGCTCACCGGCCCGCCGAGGAGGAGTCCTGCCGACGGGCGTAGTTCGCCTGCGCCGTGTACGCCGACTCGGCGTCGGTGTCGGTGCCGGGCTTGTCGATGCCGCACACCTTGCGGGCCAGGTCGGCCATCGAGCCGCTCGGCGACAACTCCGCGCGCTTCATGGTGAGCGTCTTGATGGCCAGCAGCGGGGTGCCGTTGAAGTTCTCGAACGTGCTGATCCGGTCGCCCCAGTCGGACAGGAACAGATCCCGGATGACCCTGCTGATCTTGAGCCTGTCGTGCGGCCTGCCGACCGGCCCGGTCTGCAGCTGCTCCAGCCAGGGCCGCAGCTCAGGCCGGCTCCACTGGCCTTCGGTGGGGAAGATGAGCGACGCCCGCCCGGCCAGGTCGACGATCTCGTGCACCATCCGGGGGATGTTCTCCAGGTAGTACGCCCGGCCGAAGTCGAACGCCAGGACGTTCGGCTTGTACAGGCCGCCCGGCGTCGAGAAGCCCTCGTGCTCGGCCGCGATCACGTGTGCCTTCAGCGTCTGGTGAAAGCCGACCAGCTGGGCCAGCCGGGTTTGGACAGGGGGCAGCCGGTACGTGCCGATGTGCTCGGTGATCAGCAGTGCCACGCCCACCATGAGTTCGGCGCGGACCATCTGGCGGACCAGTGCCTGGTAGTGCAGCCAGTCGAACACGCGCTGCGGGTAGAGCGAGGTATGTTCGGGGTTGCCGATGTGGAAGACCCGCTCCCATGGGATGAACACGTCCTCGAAGATGATGATGTTGTCCAGCTCGTCGCCCTTCGAGGCGAGAGGGTGCTCGACGTCCTCCCCGTCCTTCACGGTGCTCTCGCGGGTCACCAGCGTTACCCCCGGCGCGTTCGGCTTCACCGCGGCGAAGATCACCTGCTCGGGCAGGATTCCCGGGCGGTAGAAGACGCCGATGTGGATCCAGTCGGCGAAGGCCGTACCGGTGCTGATCGCCTTGACCCCGCGGACGACGATGCCGTCCTCTGTCGTGTCCACGATCCGCAGGGCCGGGGACTCCGCCTGGGCGGACTCACGCGAGCGGTCCGTCTGCGGATCGACGAAGGCCGGCGTGGCATTGAGGTCGCCGTCCCGGACCAGGTTCCAGAAGTCCTGGATGCCCTTGGTGAGATCACGACCGCCGGTGCCGACCGACTGACCGCTCCACGGCTCCGGGTCGTCGACGTAGGTCAGCAGCACGTAGTTGTTGACGTCCGGCGTACGGGGCGTCGTCCCGCCGCCGAGCTCACGCAGCACCGCCTCCATGTACCGCCTCTTGCGCTGCAGCTCCTCCAACGTGCGGTGCTGGAACCACATCATGGACCGGCGCTCACCGGACTCGTCCACGAACGTCATGACGTCCTGCAGGTCGACGCGGTGGTGCAGGTCGTAGAACTCCGCGATGCGCTGTGCGTACGCCCGGGTCTTCGGGTGTGTCGCCACGTTGTCGACAAGCTCGTCGCCCACCCAGACCTTTCGGCCGTCGTCGAGCGACTCCAGATACTCCTCGCCGGTGCGCAGCATGCCACGCGCCTCCCTTCGGTTCGACGGAACACGACCAGGTCAGCGTCGGTGCCAACGGGGTGACGCAGGCCCTGCTCCGGCGAAATCACCCGGGGTTAAACGGCGCCGGTGACCACGAGCGTCCGCACGACGAGGGGTGCGGGATCACATGGTGAGGGTGCGGGTGGCGGCCTGGAGGCTCGCGTACAGGTGGGCCTCGTACGCCTTCGCCGTGGCGACGTCGTTGTCGAGGAAGAGGGCGTCATGCAAGCCAGGTCGGGTCGCAGCTCGGCGGCGTCGGCCGGCTTGATCCGCTTGGCGTTCCTGGTGGCCGCCCAGCCGGGCGTCAGCGGGTCGCCGCCGTAGTACTGGATCTGGCCGACGCTGCCGCGCTGGATGCCGTCACCAGCCCGGGCTCGCGGGACAGCCACCGTGACCTCCCGCGGAGATACAAGCTCATCACGGCGTCGTCGGTGATCGTGCCGCCCACATGGCGTAGGAGGTCGGCGCGTAGATCCTCCAGCGCCTGCTCGGCGGCCGCCGCCTTGAGCAGGGACGAGCGATCCTCAAGCGGGTAAAAGCAACCTGCCTGGTCGCGTGCCTCGATGACACCGTCGGTGTAGAACAGCATCTGATCGCCGGGGGCGAAACGGATCCGGCACGGCACCGGCCGCGCCTCGGCCAGTCCCCGCATCCCGAGCGGCGGTGCCGGCTCCGGCGGCTCCGCGAAACAAACACCACCATCAGAAGTGAGGACCAGCGGCGGTGGGTGCCCACAGCTCAACAAAGTGATCTGATCATCGTTGTACTCGGCCAAGACGGCCGTGACGAACTTCTCCCCCGACAACATCCGATCCAACGTGGATTCCAGACGGGTGACCACATCGGCCAAATCCGCCTCGTCATAAGCCGCCTCGCGGAACGCGCCGACCACGGCGGCCGCCGTCTCGACCGCCTCCAGGCCCTTGCCCTGGACATCACCGACGATGACCCGAACCCCCAGGGGCCCTTGACGACCTCATACAGATCACCCCCGATACGCGCCTCCGCCACGGCCGAGGTGTAACTGACCGCGATGCGTACCGGCCCCGCCCACCGAGGCACCGGCCGCAGGAGCACACGCTGGGCCACCTCCGCGATCGTCCGAACGTTCGCGAGCTCACGCTCACGCTGCAACCGCCCAGCGCTTGCCAGAGCGCCCGCGACCGTCACCCCACCGATCGAGGCCAAAAGCAGATTATTCTGCCGATGACCAAGATTGTCATAAGACGCCAACAAGACACACAAACCGACGGCGACCAGCCCGACCAGCGCCGTCTGCCCCACCCCGCACCGCACACTGGCAAAGGCAGGCCCCACCGCCAAAAGCGGCAGATAACCGAACCCAGGCCCGGCCAAGACGTCGATGAGGGCGACCACGCCCATGACGCCGAACGGCAGCCCGCGCAAGAACCGCTCAGTCCCCCCCAGCACCCCACCTCCCCCATCGGCCACCTGATCCCGTATCTGGAGCGTAGTCACAAGCCCGGCAACACGCCGGTCGATCGGCTGGGCCGCGAGCGGGTCGACCGGTGTCTGGGCGTCGAGATGGATACCGCGACGACGCAGCTTCAGCGTGTAGATGGTCGTTCCTCAGAGCCCGACCAGGTGGGAGGTGGCGCAATGTTCGTGTCTCCGGTGTCGGATTCGGCGCCCGACGCGACGGTCAGAGCGGTGTGAGGTTCAGCCAGTTCGTCCAGACATCCTGATTGCCGAATATCCGCACCCCGGCGTCGGCCGCCGTACGCCGGCGAAGGAGTGCCAGCAGCAGGTCCACCGCGCGGCCACGGGCCGCCGTCGTGCTCTCGCCGTGCCCGTGTTCCCAGGAGAGGCCGTCCTCGTCGCCTCCGATCATCCATTCACCGTCCGAGTCGAGCTCGTCGGTGGCGTGCAGGTGCAGGGCGGTCCCGGTCTCGAGCGGGGCCGGCCGTCCGTTCCTCTGCTCCGCGGCGAGTCTGTCGAGCCATTCCGAGATGCCGTCCGCGGCCAGTGGGGCCGCCAGGTCGTACGGCAGACCCAACGCCAACGCGG
>DASQPY010000206.1:0-2531 GCA_035643735.1 Actinoallomurus sp.
AGCCGCGGGTACAGCTCCTCCCGCAACCGCTGGACCGGCTCGGGGAAGGGACGGTCGAAGTAGCGGTACTCCCCGCTGCCGAAACGGTGGCGGCCCATGTCGACCGTGGACCGGAAGCGGTCGGCCTGGTCGTACAGGCCGGCCAGGTCCCGGCACTGTTCCGGCGTCAGCAGGCGCGGCATCAGGGCGCATCCGTACTCGTTGAGCTCGCCGGTCACCGTCTCCCAGTCGGCCGAGGCGACCCTGCGGGCGAACGCGTCCATGGTGGTCGTGGTCACGCCGCCTCCAGCGCCAGTAGCGTGAGCTTGGCGTCCGGACCACCGGCGTAGCCGCCGGCGCTGCCGTCCGAACGCACCACCCGGTGGCAGGGCACGACGAGCGGGAGCGGGTTGGTGGCGCAGGCGGTGCCCACCGCGCGTACCGCACGGGGGCTGCCGGCGGCGGCGGCGACCTGCGCGTAGCTCTCGGTACGGCCGTAGCCGATGTCGCGCAGATGCGTCAGCACCTCGCGCCGGAACCCCTTCGACAGCCGCCAGTCGAGCGGAAGCTCGAACCGCTTCCTCTGCCCGGTGAAGTACTCATCCAGCTGCCGGCTGGTCTCGTCCAGGCGGCCCGGGGCGTTCAGGATGCGGGGACTGATGCTGTCGGCGAGCTGCCGGAGCACGGCGTCGTGGTCCTGGACGGAGAAGGCGACCTTCACCAGGCCCTGCCCGGTGGCGGCCAGCAGGAGCCGGCCGACCGGCGTGTCCAGCGTGCGGTAGGCGACATCGAGGACTCCGTCGCGCTGCGCCTCGTCGGCGAGTCGTGCGTGCAGCCGGGTCATCGCGGGTGTGTCCTGGGTGGGAAGCGCCGCGAAGAGGCGCTCCTGGTCGGATGCGGTCATCATCGAGCCACTTCCCTCTGCTCGGCCGGTCTCAGATACGTACGGCGCAGGGTCTTGATGCCGTCGGCCGCCGCCCTGCGAGCGGCGTCGGTGCTGCCTCCGGAGACGGCGGCGATCTCCTTGTACGGAAGCCCGGCCAGGTAGTGGTACGCCACCGCCTGGCGCTGCCGGGTGGGCAGCGCCTTCAGCGCCTGCCAGAGGTCGCCGTCCCAGCCCTCCGGCCGTCCGGCGTCACTGGGGCGTTCTGGGATCTCCTCCACCGGCGTGGGCCTCCGGGCGTCCGCCCGGGTGACGTCGATCGCCTTGCGATGGGCGATCGTCACCAGCCACGCCTCGATGTTCGCGTCGGGGGGCAGGTCCGGGTAGGCCTTCATCGCCGACAGGAAGGTCTCGGACCAGGCGTCCTCGGCATCGTGCGGCCCGACCACGGCCCGGCACACACGCAGCACCATCGGGCCGTGGTCGGTCACGATCTGCTCGAAAGGTTGCACGGTCACATCCTGTAGACGTCCGGGCCGGAGGAAACGTGAGATCGCCGTTCAGGCCGGCTTCGCCGTCTCCCGTACGGCCGCCTCCTCCAGGTCGAGCAGGAACCGCCTGCGGTCCTGGCCTCCGGCGTACCCCTTGAGGGCGCCGTCGGCGCCGACGACCCGGTGACACGGCACGACCACCGACAGCGGATTGCGGGCGTTGGCGGCGCCGACCTCCTGCACCAGGGAGACGTACCCCAGCTCCCGTGCGAGCTCCCCGTACGAGCGGGTGTCAATCCCCCACACCTGCCCTGGCGATCTCGTCGTGAGACTTTCGCGCGTGCCGCCCTCCGGATGATGAGGTGGCACGGTGACCGACCACGATAAGGCGGCGGCTGTCCTACCGTTGACACTGGCTTGGGTGAGCCGGAACCTGGAGGTCGGCGAACGGATCGTCAGGACCGAGGCGCTGCACGGCGGCATCACTGCCGAAATGCGGAGGCTGACCATCGGCACGCGGGACGGAAGCACCCGTGACCTGGTGCTGCGAAGCTTCGTCGACCCGTTCTATGTGGGACACGCCGAGGACTGGCTGAACAGGGAGGCCGGCGCCCTGTCCCTGCTCACGGGGACCGGCGTACCGGCTCCTGGACTGGTCGCGGTTGATCCGACCGCCGCGCATTGCGAGTATTCATCGCTCCTGATGACACATCTGCCAGGCCGGACGGTCCTCGACGATGAGGGATTGGAGACGCGCGTTCCTCTGCTGGCCCGTCAACTCGTGGCGATCCACGCGTTGCGACCCGCCGAGCGGCCGCGGGACTACGTGGCGTTGACGACCCCCGACACCGTCGTGACTCCGAAGGGCGCCGACGCGGCGGCATGGGCCGCGGCGATCGACGTGATCCGCAGGCCCGCGGCCCGGCGGATCTCGATGTGGCGCACTGCTCCACCAATCTCGCGCTGCTGCACGGCCCGGCGTGGGGTCTGCGGTTCGCTGAGGCGTATGAGGAGGCCGGCGGGGTGCTGGCCGCGGCCGCGAGCGAGCGGCTGTACTGGCAGGTGCGGGACGGGCTGGCGTGCTCAGAAGAAGTGCAGTTGGTGGCGCAGCCATGGTGGGAGGCAGGGAGGACAGAGCTGACGACGCGAGCCGTGGAGGAGCGGCTGGATACCTATGT
>DASQPY010000207.1:0-5598 GCA_035643735.1 Actinoallomurus sp.
CCATGCTCGGCGCGGATCTGCTCGACGCGTACGGCACCGGCGGCGGTGACCACCGACGCTGGGCGGCCGGGCTGGCCGCCCGGTTCCGTGAGCGGTTCTGGCTGGACGACGGCTACCCGGCGATCGCGATCGACGGGACGGGCAGGCCCGTTGACGGCCTCGCCTCGAACGCGGGACACCTTCTCGGCACCGGCCTGCTCACCCCGGAGGAGGAGGATCGTGTCGCTGAGCGGCTGATGGAGCTGCACTCCGGATGGGGGCTGCGGACGCTGACCGATCGCGCGGCCGGGTTCGACCCGCTGTCGTACCACCTCGGCTCGGTCTGGCCGCACGACACCGCGATCGCGATGCTCGGCCTGAGCCGCGCGGGCCACACCGAACGCGCCGCGACGCTCGCGCGCGGACTGATCGCGGCCGCGCCCGCGTTCGGGTACCGGCTCCCCGAGCTGTTCGGCGGGCAGGACACCGGGGCACGGCCCGTGCCCTATCCGGCGTCCTGCCGCCCGCAGGCGTGGAGCGCCGCCGTCTCCCCGGCGCTGGTCACCGTCCTGCTCGGCCTCGACCCGGACGTGCCCGCCGGGCGCACGACGGTCGCGCCCCTGCCGGGCTTCGGCGCGATGCGGATCAGCGGCGTGCGCGTCGGCGAGGCGGTGTCGTCCTTCGCGGTCGAGCAGGACGGCCGGGTCTCCGAAGGAGGCTAGGGCGTGTCTCCTAATGCGCTCAGCCAGAGTGTGATGGCTCGCAAGACGGGGATCTGGGAAAGGCCGTTCAGCAACTCAAGCGAGAGCCGGGTGAAGGACTGTTCGTGGGCGGCGTGAAGCTTCCGCTGGCGCTGACGGAGCTGGGATTGATCGATGAGTACGAGTTCGTGGTGCAGCCCAGGCTGGCGGGCCACGGGCCGACGTTGTTCGCGGGGCTATCGAGGCATGTCGATCTGAGGCTCGTGAGTCGGCTGGAGTTCGGCTCGGGGGCGGTGGCGATGCGGTATGAGCCGAAAAGCCAGGCCGCAGCTCCCTTATGCGCGTGGCCAGGTGAGGATCGGGCAAATTGTGAGTCGAGTGTGGCACGGTAGGTGATCGCGAGCTTCACACCATCTGCCACGGGCCGAACTCATCGCGCGGCAGATCACGCCGCGTGCTCCCACTACTCATTCGTGAACACCCGATACCGCGAACCCGTCGACCTCACTCGACCAGAGTGCCGCGGTCCTCACCACGGATAGGGCAGACACGCCCTAGTCGGGATCGCCGCCCCTGCGGCGCAGATAGCGTTCGAACTCCCGCGCGATCGCGTCGCCGCTGGCCTCGGGCAGCTCGGTGGCGTCCTTCTGCTCCTCCAAGGCCCGTACGTACTCGGCGACCTCGGTGTCCTGCTCGGCGAGTTCGTTGACGCCGCGTTCCCAGGCGCGTGCCTGTTCGGGCAGGTCGCCCATGGGCACCGAGACGTCCAGGAGGTCCTCGACCCAGCGCAGCAGCGCCAGCGTGGCCTTGGGGGAGGGCGGCTGGGCGACGTAGTGCGGCACCGCGGCCCACAGGGACACGGTCTCCAGCCCGGCCGTCGCGAACGCGTCCTGCAGCACGCCGAGCACGCCCGTCGGTCCCTCGTAGCGCGCCGGTTCGAGCTGGAGCCGCGTGGTCAGGCCGTCGTCGGAGGACGCCGCCGTCACCGGCACCGGCCGGGTGTGCGGCGCGTCCGCGAGCAGGGCGCCCAGCAGCACGGCCGTCTCCACGCCGAGCTCCAGCATGATGCCGACGATGTCCTGGCAGAACGAGCGCCAGCGCATGTTCGGCTCGATGCCGTGGACGAGGACGACGTCGCGGTCGGAGCCGGGCATCTTGGCCAGTGACATCCGGGTCGTCGGCCAGCTGATGCGCCGCGTCTGACCGTCGACCATCTCGACCGTGGGACGCGTCACCTGGAAGTCGTAGTAGTCATCGGGGTCGAGCGCGGCCAGTGGAGTGGCACCCCAACTCTCCTCCAGATGCTGGATCACGCCGCTCGCCGCCTCACCGGCGTCGTTCCACCCCTCGAAGGCGGCGATCACCACCGGCTCGACGAGCTCGGGCACATCGTCGAGCTCGACCACGCGCTGCCTCCTCATCGGGCGTCCGTTACACGACATCTCAAGCCTATGTCCTGTACGACGCTTGGCGCTCACCGCTGATCGGCGGGCGGCTATTTGCCGTCAGTGGTGTGAACGATGAGCACGTCGCAGCGCGCACGATGGGACAGGTTGGCCGGGACCGATCCGAGCAGGCGCCCGGCGAGGCTGTTCAGCCCGCGGTTGCCGACGACGACCAGGTCCACCTCGCGGTCGCCGGCCAGTTTGAGCAGCGTGTCCACCGCATCACCGGCCACGGCCACCTCATCGACATCCTTGGCGCCGGTGGCGAAGGCACGCTCGCGCGCGGCCCGCAGGACGTCGTCGGCGGGGGTCGAGCCCTCGACCTTGTAGGCCAGGTCGCCGAGCTGGTCGCCGGCGCGGGCCCGCTCACGGTCGGGCATCGGCTGGTAGGCGCAGACCAGGATGAGGTTCGCGCCGGAGTCGGCGGCGACCTGCCCCGCCCTGTCGACGGCGCGGAACGAGGAGTCGGAACCGTCGGTGCCGACGAGGACCTTGCGGTACGAAGCCACGGATGCTCCTTAGGGCGGCCGTTGTTAGAGATCGTGTCAGTAGTAGCAACGGAACAGGACGCTAACGGTTACGGAACGCGTGTGGGCGGTGACTTCGGTCACCGGTCCATGACGATCGTCGGACCCGGGCGGCCGGAGGGGGCACGGATAGGCTGGGCAACCATGAGCGCGACTCCTGAGACATTGCGTCAGGCTCTTCGTGATCGTGTCGTCGTGGCTGATGGGGGCATGGGGACGATGCTCCAGGCGGCCTCGCCGTCGCTGGAGGACTTCGAGGGACACGAGGGCTGCAACGAGGTCCTCAACGTGACCCGGCCGGACATCGTCCGCGGGGTGCACGAGGAGTATTTCGCGGCGGGTTCGGACTGCGTGGAGACCAACACGTTCGGCGCGAACCTCGCCAATCTCGGCGAGTACGGCATCACCGAGCGCATCGAGGAGCTGTCCGAGGCCGGGGCGCGGATCGCGGCCGAGGTCGCCGCCGGGCTGTCCACCCCCGAGCGGCCGCGCTGGGTGCTGGGCTCGATGGGGCCGGGCACCAAGCTCCCGACGCTGGGTCACGTGCCCTTCGCCGAGCTGCGCGACGCGTACGAGCGCAACGCCGCCGGACTGATCGCGGGCGGCGCCCACGGGCTGATCATCGAGACCTCCCAGGACCTGCTGCAGGCCAAGGCCGCGATCATCGGCGCCAGGCGCGCGGTCGCCGCCGCGGGCACCGGCACGGTGCTCATCGGCCAGGTCACCATCGAGCAGAACGGCGCGATGCTGCTCGGCTCGGAGATCGGCGCGGCGCTGACCGCGCTGGAGCCGCTCGGACTCGACGTCATCGGCCTCAACTGCGCGACCGGCCCGGCCGAGATGAGCGAGCACCTGCGCTACCTCGCCCGGCACGCGACCATGCTGCTGTCCTGCATGCCCAACGCCGGCCTGCCCGAGCTCACCGCCGACGGCGCGCGCTACCCGCTGACCCCGGACGAGCTCGCCGACGCCCACGACACCTTCACCCGGGAGTTCGGCCTGTCGCTGGTCGGGGGTTGCTGCGGCTCGACGCCCGAGCACATCCGCAGGCTGGTCGAGCGCGTCGGCACGGCCCCGGAGGGCCCGGGCCGCCAGGTCGCCCGCCGCCGGCCGCGCCCCGAGGCCGGCGCCGCCTCCCTCTACCAGCACGTGGCGTTCCGGCAGGACACCTCCTACCTGGCGATCGGCGAGCGCACCAACGCCAACGGCTCCAAGGCCTTCCGCGAGGCCATGCTCGAGGAGCGCTGGGACGACTGCGTCAAGATCGCCCGAGACCAGGCGCGCGACGGCGCCCACATGCTCGACCTGTGCGTCGACTACGTCGGCCGTGACGGTGTCGCGGACATGAAGGAGCTGGCGTTCCGTTTCGCCACCGCCGCGACCCTGCCGATCGTGCTCGACTCCACCGAGCCCCCGGTCATCCAGGCGGGCCTGGAGATGCTCGGCGGGCGCGCCGTCATCAACTCCGTCAACTACGAGGACGGTGACGGTCCGGAGTCGCGCACCGCCCGCCTGATGCCGGTCGTCAAGGAGCACGGCGCCGCCGTGATCGCCCTGACCATCGACGAGGAGGGCCAGGCCCGTACGGCCGACTGGAAGGTACGCGTCGCGACCCGGCTGATCGAGGATCTGACCGGCAACTGGGGCCTGCGCGTCGAGGACATCATCGTCGACTGCCTGACCTTCACCATCGGCACCGGCCAGGAGGAGTCCCGGCGCGACGCCGTCGAGACGATCGAGGCGATCCGCGGACTGAAGCGCCGCTATCCCGACGTCCAGACGACGCTGGGCCTGTCGAACGTGTCGTTCGGGCTGAACCCCGCGGCACGGATCGTGCTCAACTCGGTCTTCCTGAACGAATGCGCGAACGCGGGTCTCGACTCGGCCATCGTGCACGCCTCCAAGATCCTGCCGATGGCCCGGATCCCGGACGAGCAGCGTCAAGTCGCCCTCGACCTCGTCTACGATCGGCGGCGCGATGGCTACGACCCGCTGCAGAGGTTCCTGGAGCTGTTCGAGGGCGTCGACGCCGCGTCGCTGCGCGCCGCACGCGCCGAGGAGCTGGCCGGCCTGCCGCTGTGGGAGCGGCTGAAGCGCCGCATCGTCGACGGTG
Source organism: Actinoallomurus sp. (assembly GCA_035643735.1). Lineage (GTDB taxonomy): Bacteria > Actinomycetota > Actinomycetes > Streptosporangiales > Streptosporangiaceae > Actinoallomurus. The sequence continues at coordinate 4,766 of DASQPY010000207.1, forward strand.
AGCTCAATGGCCTGCGGGCCGACCTGGACGAGGCGCTGTCCCAGCGGCCCGCCCTGGAGATCGTCAACGACGTCCTGCTGGACGGCATGAAGACCGTCGGAGAGCTGTTCGGCTCCGGCCAGATGCAGCTGCCGTTCGTGCTCCAGTCCGCCGAGGTGATGAAGACCGCGGTGGCCTACCTCGAGCCGCACATGGACAAGACCGACGAGGACGGCAAGGGCCGCATCGTGCTCGCGACCGTGAAGGGCGACGTGCACGACATCGGCAAGAACCTCGTCGACATCATCCTGTCCAACAACGGCTATGAGGTCTTCAACCTCGGCATCAAGCAGCCGATGTCCTCCATCCTGGACGCCGCCAAGGAGCACCGGGCCGACGTCATCGGCATGTCCGGGCTGCTGGTCAAGTCCACGGTGATCATGAAGGAGAACCTCGAGGAGCTGAACTCCCGCGGACTGGCCGAGCGCTGGCCCGTGCTGCTCGGCGGCGCCGCGCTGACCCGCGCGTACGTCGAACAGGACCTGGCCGGGCTGTTCGGTGGCGAGGTGCGTTACGCCAGGGACGCGTTCGAGGGGCTGCGGCTCATGGACGCCCTCATGGCGGTCAAACGCGGTGTGGCGGGCGCCAAGCTCCCGCCGCTGCGCGAGCGCCGGGTCAGGACCGGCGCGCGGCTCGAGGTCACCGAGCCCGACCAGATGCCGGCCCGGTCCGACGTCGCCACCGACAACAAGGTGCCCGACCCGCCGTTCCGGGGCGACCGGATCGTCAAGGGCATCCCGATGGCCGACTACACGGCCTTCCTGGACGAGCGTGCCACCTTCATGGGCCAGTGG
>DASQPY010000208.1:0-3889 GCA_035643735.1 Actinoallomurus sp.
TCCTCGCGTGCCGGGCCGGGCGATGTGACGCTCGTCGAGAAGTCGTTCCAGCACCGTCGGCCATGCGGCCATGATCCCGTCCGCGCAGGCGTCGATGAGGGTGTCGTACGCCGCCTCGTCCTCCGGAGCCGTACCGCTGAACCACACGTGGACCGCGTATCCGTCGGCGTGTGCGCGGGCAATGAACTCTGGGGTGGCGACCGGGATCTCGTTGAACCGTACGGGGATCTGCAGGGCCTTCGTCCCATCGATCGGGCGCGTGCCGGAGAAGAAGTAGGCCGACAGCTCGTTCTGGCCGGGTGCGAGCGCGATCTGTGGTGCGAGCCGGTGGAAGGTGGCCAGAGCGGTGTCGTTGAAGGAGGTGACGATGACGTCGGTGCGATCGGCCCGGTTGAGGAAGTCGGCGAGCAGTCGCGCGTTGTGCTCGAACGACTCGAGGTCGGTGTCGCTGGTGCCCTTGATCTCCATGTTGATCGGCACGTGCGGGAACGCGCGGAACACGTCGCGCAACGCGGGGATGGCGAAGTCGCTCGCCCGGTAGCCCTTCGGCGGCTTGTGGTGGTGGGTACGCACGCCGCGCAGCGGATAAGACTCCGGCGGCAACCCGGGTACCGCACTGCGGCCGGGGACGAAGTTGTACGCCGCGTCCAGGGCGTGCACCTGGCGGTACGTCAGATCGCGCACAAGGCCGGTGCCGTTGGTCGTCGCATCGACCGACGAGTTGTGGATCACCACCAACCGATCGTCCTCGGTCGACTCGACAGCCAGCTCCACCATGTCGGCACCGAGCGCAACCGCTCGTTTGAACGCGTACAACGTGTCAGCGGGCGCCTCGTTCTCACCGCCGGCGTGCGCCATGTTCAAGAACCGGCGGTGCAGCCAGGGATTCCCGCCGCCGTACGCGGGCGCGTGGTGATCGGGACGGGCGCCGGCCGAGGCCAGGGCGGACGAACCGTGACCGGCGATGATCGTTATCAGCAGCGCGACGAACACGGCCACACGCACGGACGGGTGCATCACGGGGCGGGCAAGATCGGACATGTGGTCACGCTCGTACGACACGGAGACTCCCAGGCCACGTCGGCGGACACCGATGGCCACCACTGTGGCCCCCGCGAGAACCCTCGCACCACCTTCCGGCCCGGCCGGATACGGCCGCGGCCTCCAGCCCACGCCGATGGCTACCCTCTGAGTCCCCACACGGCCGAAGTGGCGATCAGGGATCGATTGGCCTCCGGCCGACGCGCATTCGGGATCTATCTCGTCCGCGTCCAGCGACAACGTGTCGCGGTCATTCGAAGCGAGAGGGGTCTCCAGCGCCTCTGCGGAGGATCTCGGGTTCGGCCTGGGAGAAATCGATCACCGTCGACGGCACGGCGCCGCACTCGCCGGAGTCCATGATGGCGTCCACCACATGGTCGAGTCTTTCCTTGATCTCCCAGCCCTGGGTCATGGCTTCGCTCTCGCCGGGCAGGAGCAGCGTGCTCGACAGCAGCGGTTCGCCGAGCTCGGTCAGCAGCGCCTGCGTGACGACGTGGTCGGGGATCCGGACCCCGACGGTCTTCTTCCGGGGGTGCAGCAGCCGCCGCGGCACCTCTTTCGTCGCCGGCAGGATGAACGTGTAGCTGCCGGGAGTCGCCGCCTTGATCGAACGGAACACCGCGGTGTTGACCTGGACGAACTGGCCGAGCTGCGCGAAGTCCCTGCACACCAGGGTGAAGTGGTGGTCACCGCCGAGGCGGCGGATCTCCCTGATCCGGTCGAGACCCCCCTTGTTGCCCAAACGGCACCCGAGCGCGAAGCACGAGTCCGTCGGGTAGACGACCAGCCCGTCCGCGCGGATGAGGTCGACCACCTGACGGAGCGCCCGCGGTTGCGGATTGTCCGGATGCACGTCGAAGTACTTCGCCATTCACGACAGCTTAGGAGCCCGCGTACAGTGCCGTGACAGCGCGCTGCCGAACGCCGAAGTCTCCGGTCCGCACGTCGGTGAGACGACACCCGATCTCCGCTGAGTCCGGCGGTCCCGCCCACCGGCCGACCGGACCGGGCGCGGGTGACCAGCCCGGCGGTCGAGTGTTCGGCGTGCCCGGTGCTGGCAAGGGTCCCGAAGGCGTCGACGGTCACGTAGGCGGCGAGGGCGAAGAATGAGATCGCGATGACGCGCAGGGTCCGGCGCTCACGGCGTTCGATGCTCGTGTGGTCGCGGGCGGAGAACTGCCAGGCGACCGCGGCGGCACAGGTCGACGGCCGCCTCACCCAGGCGTGACGGCAATCCGGTGGCTCTGGCCAGGTCCACGGCGATGCGCATGTCCTTGAGCATGAGCCGCAGGCCGAAGCCGGAGTCGAAGTCGCGGCCGAGCATGAAGCGTGGCCACTTGTTGACAGTCGAGGCGCTGCTGCCGCTGGATCCGTTGATGGCCTCCAGCATCACCTCCTGGTCGAGCCCGAACTCCTTGCCGACCAGCATCGCCTCGGAGCTGACCAGCAGATGGGTCGCGGACAGCAAATTGTTGAGCGCCTTCAGCGCATGGCCGGCTCCGACCGGCCCGACGTGCAGCACCCGCTTACCCAGGACCTCCAGCATCCGGCGTACGGCGGCGACCGGCTCGTCGGCACCGCCCGCCGTGATCATCAGGCTGCCCGCGACCGCGCCGCGTACGCCGCCGGACACCGGGGCGTCGACCATCGGCACGCCGTGCTCGTCCGCCAGTGCGGCCAGCTCCCGCGTCCGCACCGGCTCCGACGAGGACATGTCGATCAGGACCGCGCCGGGTGCCATACGGGCGAGCAGCCCGTCGTCGAGCAGCACGGAGCCCACGATCGCGGAGTTCGGCAGCATGAGAACGACGGCGGCGGCCGAATCGGCCGCCTCCCCCGCCGAGTCGGCCACGGAACCGGCCGTGCCGGCGAACCTGCGGCGCACCGCCGGGTCGGTGTCGTATCCGCGCACCGTGTAGCCCGCCGCGACGAGGCGCTCGGCCATCGGGAACCCCATGTTCCCCAGCCCGACGAATCCGATGACCGCCCCCGGATCCAGCGTCGCGTCACTCATGGCCGTGGACCTCCTTCAGGACCTGCTCGGCGACGCGGAAGGACTCCAGTGCCGCCGGCACCCCGCAGTAGACTGCGGTCTGCAGCAGGGCCTCCTGGATCTCCTCGTCGGTGGCACCGTTCGTGACCGCACCGCGTACGTGGACGGCGAGCTCGTGCATCCGGTTCAGCGCCGTCAGCATGGCGATGTTCAGGAGGCTGCGGGTCTTGCGGTCGAGGCCGGGGCGGGTCCAGATCTCCCCCCAGCAGTACTCGGTGACCAGCTCCTGCACGGGCCGGCTGAACTCCGTCACCCGCGCCAGTGAGCGGTCGACGTGCTCGGCGCCGAGGACCTCGCGCCGGGTCTGTAGCCCGTGCTCGAATCGGTCGCCCGCCTGCTGTGTCGTCATGCTCGCACTCCAAGTCGTGGTACGTGAAGAGGATCAGGCGGTGTCATCCGCCGGGTATTCGCCGTCATGCACCGCCTCGTGCCACTCGGTGGTCCCGAGCGAGACGGCCAGGTGCAGCAGATAGCTGCCAGGAGCCGCGCCGTGCCAGTGCATCTCGCCGGGGGCGATCCACACCGTGTCGCCGACGTCGAGTCGCTGCGGCGTGCCGCCCTGGGCGCACACGAAGCCGCTGCCGGCCGTGACGTGCAACACCTGGCCGTTCTCATGCCGGTGCCAGTGCGTACGCGCGCCAGGGGTGAAGAAGACGTTGTTGATCGTGGTGCCGTCCGTGGTCGGCAGGACGGGGTCGGCCCATACGGTGCCGGTGAAGGTGGTGGAGCGTTGCTCGGAGCCGACGCCTGCGGCGCGCCCTGGAACGATCTTCATGGTGATCCTTTCGCTTGGCC
>DASQPY010000209.1:0-5251 GCA_035643735.1 Actinoallomurus sp.
GCGACCAGTCGTGCGCATTCGGCCTCAAGTGCGGCCAGGCGCTCTTCGCCCACGAGCCCGGTGCCGACCCGCACGTCAAGATGCAGCCGGTTCTTGACGACCTTGCCTTCGGGCACGCGCTGGAAGAACAGTCGCGGGCCCACACCTGAGGGATCAATGCAGGCGAACGCCGAACCCTGACGCTCAGGTGGCAGCGCGCGATCGAAATCGTCCCAAGTGGCGAACCCCTCCGGTGGCGGCGGTACGACGTACCCCAACACCTCGCACCAGAAACGAGCGACGCGCTCAGGTTCTGCGCAGTCGAAGGTGACCTGGATCTGCTTTACCGACGCCATCGGTCCACCATAGAGGCGGGGGCTTTCGTCTGGATGCCGGCCGCGAAAAAGGATGACCGGGAAGCGCGGGCTCGCCTAGGCTCCCGTCCATGGCTTCGATCACGTGGGGCCCGCAGATGGCCGAGGTCTACGACAAGACTTACGCGGCGGGGTTCGAGCCGTCTGTTCTCGGCCCCCTGGTGGGCGTTCTCGCCGAGCTGGCCCGAGGCGGGCCCGCGCTGGAGTTCGCGGTGGGCACCGGACGGGTAGCGCTTGCGCTGAGCGCCACAGGGATCGCAGTACACGGTCTTGAGCTGTCGCCGCACATGGCACAGCGGCTGTCCGCCAAGCCCGGCGCCGATGCGGTCCCGGTGACGATCGGCGACATGAGGACCACGCGTGTTCCCGGGACGCCCTTCAAGCTCGTGTACCTGGTGGCGAACACGATCATGAACGTCACCACCCAGGACGATCAGCTGGCGGTCTTCACCAACGCCGCCGCGCACCTGGAGCGGGACGGATGCTTCGTGCTAGAGGTGATCGTCCCCCAGCTCCGTCAGGTCCCTCCCGGGCAGACCTCCCGGGTGTTCACCCTTGATCCTGATCACGTCGGGATCGAGACCTTCGACGACCCGGTAGGACAGATCGCCTCGTCGCATCACTGGATCGAGGTGGACGGGCGCCTGGTACGCCACTCCGCGCCCTACAGGTACGTCTGGCCGTCCGAACTCGACCTGATGGCCAAGATCGCAGGCTTCCGTCTCCGCGAACGCTGGGCGGGATGGGACCGGGCCCCGTTCACTCCCGACAGCCGCAGCCACGTCACAGTGTTCGAGAAGCTCCTCTAACGGAGTCACGACCCACTTTGAACGGCCAGGCCGAAAACCCTGGGGTGGGAGGCTTCAGCCTGCGCGGCGACGGTGCGGATGCGCGGTCCGGCATCCGCGGACTCAGCCACGGGACGCGTAGCTCACTGACTTGAAGGGCCAATCCCGCTCCAGCCATGCCGAGACGACGTCGTACAGCACCGGGTCGAGGCCGGCTCGGTCCGCCCGTACCCATGAGGAGACGTGCACGTCGTGAGCCGAACTCGCGTCACGCGGCGGGTAGATGTAGACGCACCCGATCACCTCTGACGTGTCAGCGCTCAGAACGGTGTAGGTGAACCCGCGGCGTGCGGCGAAGTCCTCGGCATGCCGCTCGAGATCGCCCAGGTTCTCCTGCAGGCTCATCTCGTGCGGCCAGTCCCGGCCGGCGAACCCGGGCGTGGCCCGGATGTGGTCCATGCTCGACGTCCAAGCGGCATGGTCGGCGTCATTGTGCTCCGGCCCGAGCGGCTCCAGCCGAAACTCCCCGGTGGCCGGCCCGCCGGGCACGGCGAAGCCCTCGGACACGAAAAGGTGATCGTCCACCCCGCGAGCCTAGTCAGCGCGCCCCCCAGCCGCCCGAGGCGGGGCTGAGAACGACCGGGTTGATCGGACGCGTTCAGTCCTGATCGGCGCGCTGCCGCCGGGACATGATGCGGTCCGTGATGTACCAGCTCGCGTACGCGGCCAGGACGGCGGCCAGGAAGGCGGCGGCGGCACCGATGAGCGGTCGGATGTCAGCGGTGGAGGTCGCACTTCGCATCAGCATGACGACAGGGGCCTCGAACAACCCGTTGGGCACGGTCTCTCCTCAATGGGGGCATCCGGCAGGGAGTGGGGCGCGGGCCCGCGTCCACGCACGGCACACGCGAAGCGCGAGGCTACCAGCGGCCGACCACCAAAGCGGACATAGCGCTTTTCCATGCCATATATCGGGCTATGGCGGAGTCGCGCCGTCGACGACGTCGCCGACCTCGCCCATCCGGCCGACCGAGTGCAGGCGGGCCATCGTCTCGTGGGTCTCGACGGGGCGCATCGTTGTCTTGATGATCCCGGGCGAGACGGCGTTCACGCGTACCCCGTGTCGTACTCGATGGCCATTTTCACCTCAAGGGCGTTCAGATCTCCACGTGGCGGCCGATGAAGCCGGTGACGTCGGCCAGGACCTCGTCCTTGTTGGTCTCGTTGAAGACCTCGTGCCGCGCGCCCGGGTAGATGACCTCGGTCAGATCCCCGCCGCGGATCTCCTCGATGCCGCCGCGCGTCGCGTCCAGCGGGACCAGTTCGTCGGCCTCGCCGTGCACCCACAGTGTCGGCAGTGCGCCGAGCCGGCCGCCCGCGGAGATCGTGGCCATGCAGCGGTCGAACGCCTCGACCGTCGGGCGCTTGAACGGGCCGTGCCACACCAGCGGATCGGCCGCGTACGTCTCGCCGACCGACAGGTCCCGCGACAGTGTCGCGATGTCGATGGGAATGTCCGGGATGTCCGTGAGCTCGAGCAGCATCTTGATCGGGCCCCACCCCCCGAGCACCGGTCCGGACAGCACGAGGGCAGCGAGCCCGGTGCCGTACCGCTGCGCGTACCGGGCCGCGATCATCCCGCCCATGGAGTGGCCGATCAGGACGACGGGCAGTCCGGGATGGTCGGCGCGTGCCCGGTCCTCGACGGTGTGCAGGTCGGTGACGACCTCCTCGAAGTCGTGGACCAGCACGCGCTCGCCGGCCGATCTGCCGTGCCCCATGTGGTCGAGCCCGTACACGACCGCCCCGTGCCGGAGCAGCGTGTCCGCGACGTACTCATAGCGTCCGATGTGCTCGCCGTACCCGTGCGCCAGCAGGGCGATCCAGCGTGGTGTCTCGGCCGGCCAGACGTGAGCGGTGATCTTTTCGCGTTCCCCGTTGAACTCCCATTCCATGACCCCTCATGATCGGGGCAGACGGGCAGGAACACCAGACGTCGGTGCCTGGTTGTATACAGGTCATAGGCTGGTTTGATCGGCAGCTACTGAAGGGGCACTTCCTTTGCTCGTTGACGGCTTCGGCCGGGTGGCGACCGACCTCCGGGTCTCCCTCACCGACCGCTGTAACCTCCGGTGCACCTACTGCATGCCACCCGAAGGCCTGGACTGGCTGCCCAAACCCGAGCTGCTCACCGACGACGAGGTGATCCGGCTCGTGAGGATCGGCGTCGAACGGCTCGGCATCACCGAGGTCCGCTACACCGGTGGCGAGCCGCTGCTGCGCCGCAACCTCACCGGGATCGTCGCGGAGACGGCACGGCTGGGTGCCGAGGTGTCGCTGACCACCAACGGCATCGGGCTGTCCCGGCTGGCCGGGCCGCTCGTCGAGGCCGGGCTCCACCGGGTCAACGTCTCCCTCGACACCCTTGACCGGGAGACGTTCAAGCGTCTCGCCCACCGCGACAGGCTCCAGGACGTCCTCGACGGGCTGGCCGCCGCCGTGCGCGCCGGCCTGAGCCCCGTCAAGGTCAACACCGTCCTCATGCGCGACGTCAACGACCACGACGCCGTCGCGTTGCTGCGGTACTGCCTCGACCAGGGGTACGAACTCCGCTTCATCGAGCAGATGCCGCTGGACGCCCAGCACGGCTGGACCCGCGAGGGCATGGTCACCGCCGACGAGATCCTTCAGCGCCTGTCGGCCGACTTCGATCTGACCCCGGAGGCCGACGAGGCACGGGGGAGCGCGCCCGCCGAGACCTTCCGCGTCGACGGCGGCCCGGCCAAGGTCGGCATCATCGCCTCGGTGACCAGGCCCTTCTGCGGCGCGTGCGACCGCGTACGGCTCACCGCCGACGGTCAGATCCGCAACTGCCTGTTCGCGCGCGAGGAGTCGGACCTGCGTGCCGCGCTGCGTACGGGCGCCTCCGACGACGATCTCGCTGAGCGTTGGCTCGCCGCCGTGGCCGGCAAGCGTCCCGGGCACGGCATCGATGATCCGAGTTTCCTGCAGCCGGCACGTCCGATGTCCGCCATCGGCGGGTAGAAAGGACGGCGTGACGGAGCAGCCGCAGGAACACCGGGTCGAGATCACGGTCCCACCGGACCACGAGGTCGGAACGCACGCGAGCTTCGCCTCCGTGTGGCGCGCCCAGGACTCCTTCGTGATCGACTTCTCCACCGAGGTTCGCCCCCCCGAGATGGCCGAGGACCCCGAGAGCGGCACCCGCTACGTCCACGTCCCGGCACGCGTGGTGGCGCGCGTCCGGATCCCGCCCGGCCAGGTGTGGGAGCTGATGAAGTCCCTCGAGCAGAACCTCAGCGCGTACGAGCGGGAGAACACCAAGGGTTCTCATGACGAGCAGTGAGGCCTACGACGCCGTGGTGCTCGCCGGCGGGGGAGCCCGGCGTCTGCGCGGTGCCGATAAACCGGGCCTTCTGGTCGGCGGACGGCCGCTGGTGGCCTGGGTCGGCGAGGCGGTGGCCGGCGCGGGACGGCTGGTGCTGGTCGGCCCCCAACGCCCCGAGCTGCCGCGGGCGATCACCGTACGGGAGGATCCGCCCGGCGGCGGCCCGGTCCCCGCGCTGCGCGCCGGCCTGACCCTCGTGCGCGCGCCGTGGGTCGCGGTTCTCGCCGCCGACCTGCCGTTCCTGCGCGCCGAGCACGTTGATGAGCTGCGACGCAGGGCGTACGGGCGGACCGGCGCCGTGCTCGTCGACGCGGACGGGCGATCCCAGTGGCTCGCCGGCGTGTGGCGTACGGCCGACCTCGCCGGCGCCCTCGCCCACCACCGCGGCGACTCCCTCCGTGGTCTGATGGACCCGCTCGGGCCGGTGCGCGTGGCCGCGCCGGGGGGAGAGCGGCCCTGGTACGACTGCGACACACCCTCCGACGTCGAGGCGGCGTCCCGGATGATCGAGGAGAACAGTGCTTGACGAGTGGATACAGGCGACCTGTGAAGAGCTCGGCCTCGACGTCGGCGACATGCACCGCGATCTGATCCTCGACGTGGCACGCGACGTCGCGCACGGCGTTGCGAGGCCGGCCGCGCCCCTGACCGCTTACCTCATGGGCCTGGCCGTCGGCCGGGGCGCACCCATACGCGACGCC
>DASQPY010000210.1:0-3513 GCA_035643735.1 Actinoallomurus sp.
GACATGCCGGCGATGGCACCGAGCGCTCCGGAACCCAGCGCCAGCGCCAGGAACGGATGGACCTTCAGCTGAGTGATCAGAATGACGATGACGGCGACGCCGACGACAGCGGCCATGATCAGCCGGGTGTCATGACCGGTCCACGAGGAGCTGGCCAGTACGCCGCTCGCGAGCGGAGTCATAGGTGCTCTCTTCCTGTCTTGAGGCTTTCGGGGGCTAGGGGGTCATCCTTTGGGACAGGCCGAGGATCATTACGGGGGTGCCGGACGGATGATCACGACGTCCATCCTGTCTGCTTTGTCAAGGGATCACCAGATCCAACGAGGCGCCATCCCGGAGGGTGCGCACCGGATCGAATTCACGGTCGGTGGGGGGCCCGGCGCCCTACGCCGAGAGGGGGTTCATGCCGGTGGGGGCCTGCCGGACCGAGCCCGGGAACGTCTTGATCCACCAGTCGGCCGACGCCGACGACCGGGCCGGGCTCACTGAGTCTCCCGGTACGGCGGGCGCCCCGGCGTACGGTCGCCGCAGTCGGCGGCCCGTGCCACACCGCGGTCGCCCAAGGACAAAGCAGGCGTCCGCTCCCCGGCACCACCACCGCGACCGGCCATTCCGCCGCGGCGTTGTCGGCGGGGGTTTGAGCTCGATCATTTGCGGTGAAATGGAAGATTTATTGTGACGTAATGGGCGAAGTTGTTTACTATACGGCGCCTTGACGACGCATGCCCTCCCAGCGCAGAGTAGAAGAGATCGCACATTGTGCAATCTTGCGGTCGATTCGGAATGCGATGGTGCATTTATCGCCAGCCGGATAACTCGGTCTCTTAGGGGTTCGCGCGTAAGGCGTTGACGCGCGAATGCCTGAGCCGGTCCGGCGCCGCATCCCGGTGGCGCGGGGATGCGGCGCGGACGGCTTCTATCCGCGGGACCGCACGACCGGCTCGCGAAGGGGAGGCAATCCCCGTGGGCGATCGGGACCGTCTCCCGGTCGCCCACCGCGGCATCCCCATCGGGCCGAAGAGACGCCCGACCCCCGGACAGCCCAGGCCCACCTGGCCACTCGAGCCACCCTCCGCCCGGTCGGGCCGATTTTGTGTCCAGATCATTGGCATATACCCCTAGGGGGTACTACTATCCCCCACATCACCTCCGCCGTCCGGGAAGGTTCACTGATGGGTGCCATCGGTCATGCGCTGACCATTGCCGGGTCGATGACCTGGGAGATCCTGTGGGCGCTGATCCTCGGGTTCATGCTGTCGGCAATCGTCCAGGCCGTCGTACGCAGGTCCACGATCGTGCGGCTCCTCGGTGACGAGGGGCCCCGCACCCTCGGCGTCGCCACCGGGTTCGGAATCGCCTCGTCGTCCTGCTCCTACGCCGCCGTCGCGCTCGCCCGCTCCCTCTTCCGCAAAGGCGCGAGCTTCGTCGCCGCCATGGCCTTCGAGATCGCCTCCACCAACCTCGTCATCGAGCTGGGCATCGTGCTGGCCCTGCTCATGGGCTGGCGGTTCACCGCGGCCGAGTTCATCGGCGGGCCGATCATGATCGTGGTCGTGGCGCTGCTGTTCAGGCTGTTCCTGCGCGAGCGGCTGCTACGCGAGGCCCGTACGCAGGCCGAGCGCGGGCTCGCCGGGTCGATGGAGGGGCACGCCTCGATGGACATGACCGTTCAGCGCGAAGGGTCCTTCGCCCGGCGGCTGTTCTCCAAGGAGGCGTTCACCGCGGTCTCCCACGTGTTCGTCATGGAGTGGGCGGCCATTCTGCGGGACCTGGTCATCGGCCTGCTCATCGCCGGGGCCGTCGCCGCCTGGGTGCCCGACACGTTCTGGCGGCACTTCTTCCTGACCGGCCATCCACTGGCGGCCGCACTGTGGGGGCCGCTCGTCGGGCCGCTCGTCGCCGTCGTCAGCTTCGTCTGCTCGATCGGCAACGTCCCCCTCGCCGCGGTGCTGTGGAACGGCGGCATCAGCTTCGGCGGCGTGATCGCCTTCATCTTCGGCGACCTGATCATCCTGCCGATCATCAATATCTACCGGAAGTACTACGGCATGCGGATGGCCCTGTTCGTCACCGGGACCTTCTACGCAGCCATGGTGATCGCCGGATATCTCGTCGAACTGATCTTCGGAGCCGCCGGGCTCGTTCCGGCGCAGCGCCACGCGGAGGTCATGGAGGAGCGGATCATGTGGAACTACACGACCTGGCTCAACCTGGCCTTCCTGCTCATCGCGGGAGTACTCCTCATCCGCTTCGTCCGTACGGGCGGCGTCCCGATGCTCAAGATGATGGGCGGCTCCCCCGAAAATGAGGATGCCCACGCCGGTTGAGTCGCCATGAGTCGACAAAACCGCTATGTTGCTGCACTCCATTGTAGAAGATGCCTATTACTGCGACAGCCGTAAATGACAGAAGCAATCGAAGGCGACGACGAGGCGTTCAACGCCCTCGAGCAGGAGCTCGCCACGCTCCTCCGCCGGGCACGGGCGATGTCCGCCGAGATGGGCCGCGACGTGCATCCGGACCTGGACCCCGAGGCGTACGGGCTGCTCGCCGGCATCCACGACTACTCGCGGGCCCGCGCCAGCAAACTCGCCGGGCACTTCGGCCTCGGCAAGGCCACGGTCAGCCGCCAGCTCAAGGTTCTGGCCGAGCTCGGCCTGATCGAACGCGGACCTGACCCGGCCGACGGGCGCGCCCACGTCCTCGTGATCACCGAAGAGGGACGCCGGCGCATGGAGAGCACCCGCCTGGCGCGCCGAAGACGCTGGCATGCCGTGCTCGGCAGGTGGCCGGTCGACGACGTACGGCTGCTGGCGGACATGCTCGCCCGCTTCAACCGGCTGGGCGACGGCACCTGCCACGGCTGACGTCGCACATGACCGCTATACCAAACCGACCGCCAAGGTGACCGTAGTGTGCCTTGCCGTGCCGGCCGCCGCGCCTGACCCTGGACCCATGATGCGCAACTGCTCATGTGGACACGGCTCCAGCTGCTCCTGCCCAAAGGGCTGCTCCTGCGGGTGCAACGGCTGATCTGACGCTCAACCAGCACCCGGCGGGGATGAATAACGCGGCCTGCTCGGCGTGCTGCTGCTCGCCGGCGGGCGGCCCCTGACGGCCGACCAGCTCATCGAGCTCGTGTGGGCCGACCGGGCCGAGCGTACAGGCCGCGGGCCGGTACAGGCGGCGGTCTCGCGGCTGCGCGACTGGCTGGGCCGGCTCCCGGGTGACGCGGCGCCGGTGGAGTACGACAGCGGGGGCTACCGGCTCGCATTACCCGCCGAGACGGTGGACGCCGGCCGGTTCCGCGCCCTCGTCCGCGGGCGGCGAGGGCGGGGGACCCCGTGGCGCGGTGCGAGCTGCTGGACACGGCGCTGACGCTGCGGCGCGGGCCGATCCTCGCCGGTCTCGTCTCGGTCGACCGGGCCGGTTCGCTCCTGCGCGAGACGGAGGACGCGGTGCGCCGCGCGGCCGTGGAGTTCGCCGAGGCGGCCATCGCGGCGGGCCGTCCAG
>DASQPY010000211.1:0-4319 GCA_035643735.1 Actinoallomurus sp.
CGGACGCCCGCCCGGCTCAAAAAACCGCAAGCCTGCACCCCGCCACGACGTCGGCAAGACCGTGAAACGAGAACTCACCATCACGGCACACCAAAACCGCACAGGTTAAACAAGAAGCTGAGAGCGTGTTTGAGAAGTGGATCTTGGGTGGTATCGGCGTGTTTGGGTGATCTTGGCCGCGGGGTGTGCTGAGGGTGGTGGATGTCTCGTCAGTCGTGTTACCCCTCGGACTTGACCGATGAGGAATGGGCGCTGGTGGAGCCGCTACTCCCGCCACCGGGTGAGGGTGGCCGTCCGGAGAAGCATCCACGCCGGGCGGTGGTGGATGCCATCTTGTACGTGGTGCGTACCGGGTGCGCGTGGCGGGCTCTGCCGGCTGATTTCCCGCCGTGGCAGACGGTGTATTGGTACTTCGCCCGGTGGGAGGAACAGCGCATCACGCTGCGGATGCTCGATGCGCTGCGCCAGCGGGTCCGCCTGGCCGATGGCCGCGAGGCCGACCCGAGCGCGGGGATCATCGATTCTCAGTCGGTCAAGGGCGCCGACACCGTCGCGCGTGCCACCCGGGGGTTATGACGCGGGCAAGAAGATCAACGGCCGCAAACGGTTCATCGTCACCGACACCATGGGCATGCTGATCACGGTGATGGTCTGCGCCGCGAGCGTCCAAGACCGTGACGGCGCCAAGAGTGCGCTGCTCGGGACCTACCTGTCCACCGGCCGCTGCCGGTTCGTCTTCGCCGACGCCGGCTTTGCGGGCCGACTGGTCGAATGGGCCAAGTGCGTGCTGAACGTCATCGTGCACATCGTCCGCAAACCCGAAGGCCAGAAGGGCTTCAGCGTCCTACCGCGCCGGTGGGCGGTGGAACGCACCCTGGCCTGGATCACCGCCCACCGAAGGCTCGCCCGCGACTACGAACGTCTCCCTGCCCATTCCGAAGCCATGATCCGCTGGGCCGCCATCAACACCATGACCCGACGCCTGGCCCGCGGCCGACCAGCCACCCGCCCCGGTCCCCGCTCCCTCGAATACGTCCGATGAGATCACTTCTCAAACACGCTCTGAGAAAGGCACCGCAACTTTCACGATGCCTGTTCCTCGCGGTCTGTGCCCCTGGAACCGCGCGTCAAACACGCGAAGGGGGACAGATCTTTCGCATGGTGCGAATACGGCCGGATGCGGCCGCTGTGCCAGCGCTCGCCGCCCGGATGACGCGCCGTTCATGGGTCTTGCGAGACGATGTTTCTCGACTGTCGACTTCAATCATAAAAGGTAATAATCGACTAATATATCTGGCGACAGAAAGCCTGACATCGCAGGTCAGATGCAGTGAACCTCGCCCCACGCCGGACCGCTCCCCGCGGTGCGGGGCCCGGCGGCCGGGGCATGACAGGGTTGTTCGCGGCTGGCGGTCGACTTGACCGTTCGTTGCTTGTTTTGCTGAATCTGGGTGGAGTTTGACGGCAATGTCGGAGGCAAAACTATTTGTACGGTCATTGGGCCAATAGCCACATCGCATGCTCGCCGCAAAGGAGCGCCGTTGAGAATCGACATGATTTCCGAGCATGCCAGTCCGCTGGCACCGCCCGGAGAGATCGACGCCGGAGGTCAGAACGTCCACATCGGGGGGCTCGCGACCGCGCTGGCGCGCCGGGGGCACGAGATCACCGTCCACACCCGCCGCGACGACGTCGGACTGCCCGACGCGGTCCCCTACGCGCCCGGCGTCACCGTGGAGCACGTACGGGCGGGCCCGGCGCGGGCCCTCGGCAAGGACCAGCTGCTGCCGTACATGGCGGAGTTCGCCGAGCAGCTGGCGCGACGGTGGGCGCCGTCGCCGCCGGACGTCGTCCACGCGCACTTCTGGATGAGCGGGCTCGCCGCTCTCGGCGGCGTACGCGACCAGGACATCCCGGTGGTCCAGACGTTCCACGCCCTCGGCAGCGTCAAGCGGGCGCACCAGCCCGACGCGGACACGAGCCCGCCCGAGCGGGCGCGGTTCGAGGGGCAGGTGGGCCGTGACGCCGCCGCGGTCATCGCCACGTCCACCGAGGAGGCGCGCGAGCTGGCGGCGTACGGCATCCCACCGGACTCGGTCCACATCGTCCCGTGCGGCGTCGACACCGAGAGCTTCCGGCCTGCCGGGCCGGCCGCCGAGCGCGGGGACCGGCCACGCGTCCTCACGATCGGGCGTCTCGTCCCGCGCAAAGGGCTGGACACCGTCATCGAGGCGCTGTGCCATGTGCCGGACGTGGAGCTCGTGGTGGCCGGCGGGCCACCCCGCGCGGACCTGGACCGCGACCCTGAGGTGCTCCGGCTGCGGCGGCTGGCCCAGGCACGCGGCGTCGCGTCACGCGTCCTCTTCACGGGGCGGATCGCACGCGAGGACCTGCCCGCGCTGATCCGGTCGGCCGACGTCGTCGTGTCGGTGCCGTGGTACGAGCCGTTCGGGATCGCGGTCGTGGAGGCGATGGCATGCGGTGTGCCGGTGGTCGTCTCGGCGGTCGGCGGCCATCTCGACACGGTCACCGACGGGGTGACCGGACTCCACGTCCCGCCTCACGTACCGAGCGCGCTGGCGGGACGGCTGCACAGGCTGCTCGCCGATCCCCGCCTGGGCCCCTCCCTCGGCGCCGCCGCCGCCGCGCGGATCCGCGAACGCCACGCCTGGAGCCGGATCGCGGCCGAGACCGAGGCGGTGTACCACCAGGTCATCGGCGGCCGGCCGGACGAGATGGCCATGGCCGACGGCACCCTGACCTGAGTCCCATTGTCAGCCGGGGTCAGGTGCCGTTACTTCAGGCGTCCCGGCGGTCCGTCCGCTGGGCGGGCCGGTGCGTCCGGCCTGCGGGATAGAGCCATCCGCGCATCATCCGGCTGAGGCCCGGCATGAACGCGTAGGTGAGTGTGGGCACGACCACGATCGGGAAGAGCGCGCTGCGCAGCGGGAGCGGCCAGCTCTGCGTCCACGGTGCGATGAGGCCCTGGAACACCAGGCTGAGCGGGTAGACGGCCAGGAGGGTGACGATGACCATCTTGGGACGCGCCGGCGCGGGAACCGCGTCGCCGGGCAGGCTGAACCACGTCTCCAGACCGGTCGTGCGATGGCGGTGTTCGGTGGCGATGCCGTCGACGCGTTCGAGCCACTCATCCCGCTCGGCCGAGCCCATCCAGGCGTTCAGGCGGTCCTCGTCGACGAAGTTCAGGATCGTGTAGTAGCGGTGCCGTGATCCCTCCGCGCGCAGCCAGGTCGCCCCGCGGTGTCCCGGAAAACCGGCGGCGGCGTCGTTGACGCCGTGCGCCCACGACTCGAACTCCGCCTCGCGCCCGGGGGTGACGTCCCAGGTGAACACGACCGTCACAGGGCGGACGTCGTTTTCGACATCGAATGAGGTCATTCGCCTAGGTTCTCCGATGAGGCGGCGTCGAAACCGAGGCGTCGTCAGTGGACGTTGATGAGGGCCACGCCGATGACGACCACGCCCGCGGCGACGAAGCGTGGCAGGCCCATGCGCTCCCGGAAGAAGACCGCGCCGATGATGGCGCCGGTGATCACCCCGGTCTCCCGCAGGGCGGCGACCGCGGCCAGTGCCCCGCGCGTCTGTGCCCAGACCACGATGCCGTAGCCGAGCACCGAGATGAGGCCGCCGGGCAGGCCGAGCCGCCACTGCGCGGTCAGGGCGGGCCACAGCGCTCCGCCGCGGACGAGGTACACCCACAGGACGACCAGCGGGCCCATGCCGAAGAAGAGCCATCCGCTGTATCCGGTCGCCGTACCCGCATGACGTACGCCGACGCCGTCGATGAGCGTGTAGCCGGCGATCGAGACGCCGGTGAGCAGCGCGGCGCCGATTGCACCCGTCTGGCGCCGTGACACACCGCCGGCGAAGGCGAGCGCACCGAGCCCGCCGCAGACCGCGGCGACGCCGGCGAGCTGCGCGACGCTCAGGTGCTCGCCGAGGGCCGTGGCGGCGACGAACGCGACGATCAGCGGGCCGGTCCCACGGGCGAGCGGGTAGACCTGGTTGAAGTCGCCCAGCTCGTACGAACGCGCGAGCAGCACCGTGTACACGACGTGCACCACCACCGAGGCGGCGATCCACGGCCAGGACGCACGCGCCGGCTGGCCGCACACACAGACCATGAGCAACCCGGCCGCGGCCTGGGCGATGCCAATCAGGGCGAAACCGGCATACCGATCGGGGACGCCCTTGGCCACGGCGTTCCAGATCGCGTGCAGGACTCCGGCGAATATCACCGCCAGGGCGGGAATCAGGGGAAACGCATGGTTCACGTACCCACCTCATCCGACGGACGC
>DASQPY010000212.1:0-3516 GCA_035643735.1 Actinoallomurus sp.
CTCCAGCGCGGTACGCAACCTGGTCAAGGCCTACGGCAAGGGCGTTCTGAAGATCATGTCCAAGATGGGCGTGTCGACGGTCGCCTCCTACACCGGTGCGCAGATCTTCGAGGCGATCGGTCTCGGCGCCGAGGTCATCGACGAGTGCTTCACCGGCACCACCTCGCGGCTCGGCGGAGTGGGCTTCGACGTCCTCGCCGAGGAGGTCGCGCAGCGGCACCGGCGCGCGTACCCACCGGGCGGCAACGCCGCCACGCACCGCACCCTGCAGGTCGGCGGGGAGTACCAGTGGCGCCGCGAGGGCGAACAGCACCTGTTCAACCCCGAGACGGTGTTCAAGCTGCAGCACGCGACCCGGACCCGCCGCTACGAGCTGTTCAAGGACTACACCCGGCTCGTCGACGGGCAGGCGGCCAGGCTGATGACCCTGCGCGGCCTGTTCGAGCTGCGCGAGGGTGCCAGGCCGCCGATCCCGATCGAGGACGTCGAGCCGGTCGCGTCCATCATCAGGCGGTTCTCCACCGGTGCGATGTCGTACGGTTCCATCTCCGCCGAGGCCCATGAGAACCTCGCCATCGCGATGAACCGCATCGGCGGCAAGTCCAACACCGGTGAGGGCGGCGAGGACCCGGAGCGCTTCACCCCGGACGGCAACGGCGACCTGCGCCGCTCGGCGATCAAGCAGGTGGCCTCCGGCCGGTTCGGCGTGACGTCGGAGTACCTCACCAACGCCGACGACCTGCAGATCAAGATGGCGCAGGGCGCCAAGCCCGGCGAGGGCGGCCAGCTCCCGGCGCACAAGGTGTACCCGTGGATCGCCAAGACCCGGCACTCCACGCCGGGCGTCGGCCTGATCTCGCCGCCGCCGCACCACGACATCTACTCGATCGAGGATCTCGCCCAGCTCATCCACGACCTCAAGAACGCCAACCCCGCGGCGCGCGTGCACGTCAAGCTCGTCGCCGAGGTCGGGGTCGGGACCGTCGCCGCGGGCGTGTCCAAGGCACACGCCGACGTCGTGCTCATCTCGGGCCACGACGGCGGCACCGGCGCCTCGCCGCTGACCTCCATCAAACACGCCGGCGCGCCCTGGGAGCTCGGTCTCGCCGAGACCCAGCAGACGCTGCTGCTCAACGGCCTGCGCGACCGCATCGTCGTGCAGACCGACGGGCAGATGAAGACCGGCCGCGACGTGATCATCGCGGCACTGCTCGGCGCCGAGGAGTTCGGTTTCGCCACCGCGCCCCTGGTGGTGTCCGGCTGCGTGATGATGCGGGTCTGTCACCTCGACACCTGCCCGGTCGGCGTCGCCACCCAGAACCCGGAGCTGCGCAAGCGCTTCAACGGCAAGCCGGAGTTCGTCGTCAACTTCTTCGAGTTCATCGCCGAAGAGGTGCGCGAGAACCTGGCCGCACTCGGCTTCCGCTCCCTGGAGGAGGCGATCGGGCACGTCGAGATGATCGACGCGACCAAGGCCGTCGACCACTGGAAGGCCTCCGGCCTGAACCTCGCGCCCATCCTGCACCGGCCCGACCTGCCCGAGGGCGCGCCGCTGTGCAACACCACGACCCAGGACCACGGGCTGGAGAAGGCCCTGGACAACAGCCTGATCCAGCTGGCCGAGGGCGCCATCGCGTACGGCAACCCCATCCATCTGGAGCTGCCGGTACGCAACGTCAACCGCACCGTCGGGACCATGCTCGGCCACGAGGTCACCCGCAAATGGGGCGCCGGCGGGCTCCCCGACGACACGATCGACATCAGCTTCACCGGCTCGGCCGGGCAGTCGTTCGGCGCGTTCGTGCCGCGCGGCATCACGCTCCGCCTGGCCGGCGACGCCAACGACTACGTCGGCAAGGGCCTGTCCGGCGGGCGCATCACCGTACGCCCGCCCGCCGAGTCGGCGTTCGCGGCCGAAGAGCAGATCATCGCCGGCAACGTCATCCTGTACGGCGCCACCTCCGGCGAGGCGTTCATCCGCGGCGTCGTCGGCGAGCGGTTCTGCGTCCGCAACTCCGGCGCCACCGCCGTCGTCGAAGGCGTCGGCGACCACGGTTGTGAGTACATGACCGGAGGCCGCGTGGTCGTACTCGGCCCGACCGGCCGCAACTTCGCGGCCGGCATGTCCGGCGGCGTCGCCTACCTCCTGGACCTCGAACGCGACCACGTCAACCTGGAGATGGTCGAGCTCGAACCTCTGGAGGACGAGGACCGGGAGTACCTGCGCGACATCGTCACGCGCCACCACGCCGAGACCGGCTCGACGGTCGCCGCCGGGCTGCTCGCCGTCTGGGACGAGGCGATCGATCGTTTCGGCAAGATCATGCCGCGCGACTACAAGCGCGTGCTGACCGCACGGGCCAAGGCCGAGGCCGAAGGCCGCGACATCGACGAGGCGGTCATGACCGCCAGCAACGGGTGAAGGGGGAGACATGGCCGACCCTAAGGGTTTCCTGACCCATCCGCGCGAGATCCCGAAGCGCCGCCCGGTCGACGTGCGGATCCGTGACTGGCGCGAGGTGTATGAGGACTTCCCCGCCGAGTCGCTGAACAAGCAGGCGGCACGCTGCATGGACTGCGGCATCCCGTTCTGCCACAACGGCTGCCCACTCGGGAACCTCATCCCCGAGTGGAACGACCTGGTCCACCGCGACGCCTGGCGCGAGGCGATCGAGCGCCTGCACGCGACCAACAACTTCCCGGAGTTCACCGGGAGGCTGTGCCCTGCGCCGTGCGAGTCCGCCTGCGTCCTCGGTATCAACGCCGACCCTGTCGCGATCAAGCGCGTCGAGGTCGAGATCATCGACCGGGCCTTCGCCGAAGGCTGGGTCACCCCGCGCCCGCCCTCGGTCAAGACCGGCAAGCGGGTCGCGGTGGTCGGCTCCGGCCCGGCCGGGCTCGCCGCCGCCCAGCAGCTCACCCGCGCCGGCCACGACGTCGTCGTGTACGAGCGCGCCGACCGGATCGGCGGGCTGCTGCGCTACGGCATCCCGGAGTTCAAGATGCAGAAGGAGCACCTGGACCGCCGGATCAGCCAGATGCGGGCCGAGGGCACCGACTTCCGCGCCTCGGTCAACGTCGGCGCCGACGTGACCGGGGAAGAACTCCGGCAGGCCTACGACGCGGTCATCCTGGCCGGCGGCGCCACCGTCTGGCGCGACCTGCCCGTACCCGGCCGTGAGCTGGATGGCGTCCACCAGGCGATGGAGTACCTGCCGCTGTCCAACCGGGTGCAGGAGGGCGACCTGACCGCCTCGCCGATCTCGGCCGAGGGCAAGCACGTCGTCGTCATCGGCGGCGGTGACACCGGCGCGGACTGCATCGGCACTGCCGTACGCCAGGGCGCGCGTTCGATCACCCAGCTGGAGATCATGCCGCGGCCGCCGGAGGCGCGGCCCGACGGTCAGCCGTGGCCGACCTACCCGATGCTGTTCAAGGTGGAGACCGCCCACGAGGAGCTCAGCGACATGGGCGGTGAGCGCGCCTACGCCGTCTCCACGCAGGAGTTCGTCGGCG
>DASQPY010000213.1:0-4994 GCA_035643735.1 Actinoallomurus sp.
CGCCGGCAGGTCGCGCGCCACCTCGATGATGTACGCACAGCACTCGCCCAGCACCCGGTCGTAGAGGGCCGCCGCGCCCGGGGCGAGGTCGCGCGCGGCGTCAGGCCACTCCGATCGGATGTGCCGCTCCAGGAAGAGCGGGTCCAGGTCGGCGGCGAAGATGTCCTCCTCGACCAGCCGGGCACCGTCGAACGTGTCGGTGACGGCGAGGACCGCGGCGTTCCGCTCGTTGACGGGCAGGCCGCTGAACTCATGTTTCAGCGTCGAATGAAGCTTGTCGGCGACGGTCTCCTCGAGATCTTCGAAGAGCCGCTGGACGCGCCTGCGCTCGCGTGTGCCGGTCACCCGTGCGTTGATGACGTCGATGAAGGCGGCGGACGTGTCGGCGGCGAAGGCATGGTCCTTCAGCCACACCTTGCATGCCGCCTTGACCACGGCGGCGCCGAGGCCGAGCACGATGTCGGTCATCGGAGATCCTCAGTCCGGCAGGGCGTAGCGGCCGTCGTCCAGCGGGTCGACCAGGCCGTCCTCGATCAATGCGGCCAGGGAGCGTTCGCGCTGGAGGGGGTCGTTCCAGACGTCGTCCAGCGCGGACTTCTCCACGGGGCCGCTGGAGTGCCTCAGGACGGCCAGCAGGCGGCCCCGGCACTGGCGGTCGGTGCCCGCGTACGTCTGTCCCTTGCGCGGCGGGCCGTCGTACGCGGGTTTGCCCGCCAGCCGCCACGTGCACTCGCCGGCCAGCGGGCAGTCGGCGCAGCGCGGCGTCCGAGCGTTGCACACGAGCGCGCCCATCTCCATGACCGCCACCGACCAGCGGGCGGCCACCGGCGGATCCGGCGGCAGGAGGGACTCCGCCAGGCGTACCTCGGCTGTCGTCTGGGCCTTCGGCGGGTACTGGACGCCCGTCATGACGCGGGCCAGCACACGCCGCACGTTGGTGTCGAGCACGGCGTGCCGCCGCCGGTAGGCGAAGCTCGCGACCGCCGCGGCGGTGTACGCCCCTACGCCCGGCAGGGCGCGCAGCTCGTCGTACTCGGCCGGGACCACCCCGTCGTGCCGGTCCACGATCGCCCGCGCGCTCGCGTGGAGGTTGAGGGCGCGCCGGGGGTAGCCCAGGCGGCCCCAGGCGCGTACGGCCTCGCCCGATGGCTCGGCCGCGAGCGCAGCGGGGACCGGCCAGCGGGCCAGCCAGGACTCGTAGGCCGGCAGTACGCGGACGACCGGGGTCTGTTGCAACATGATCTCGCTGACGAGTACGGCCCACGGGGAGGCGTCGGGACGTCGCCACGGCAGATCACGGGCATTCGCGGCGTACCAGGTCAGGACGGGTTCGGTGTATCTGGACTCATGCATGACGCAATCGATCCTGGCACGGCGGGTCGCGACAACTCGCCATGATCGAAAAAGCATACTGAGCGTATGGACTCGGACACCGACCGTACCGAACGTCTGGACCACGAAATCGAGCCGGAGCACGGCGACGTCGAAGCGTACTGGCGCCGGCGCGTGTACGTCCTGGCCGGTGGGATCACCCTGATCGGCCTGGTGGCCTGGGCCTGCTCGGGGTCGGGCCACAAGAAGTCGACGGCCCAAGTCCGCAACGCGGCCGCCACGACGAGCCCCGCGCCGGCGGCCCCGGCGCCCGTGGCGACCCCCAGCCCCACCGCGACCGTGACGGTCACCGCGACGCCGAAGGCGCTGCCGGCCGACAAGAAGGGCGCCGGCGACCAGTGCGAGCCCGGCGACGTCGTCGTCGGCGTCACGCCGACCGGCACCGTCTTCAAGGGCAAGCAGCATCCGAGGTTCGGGCTGAGCGTCGTGAACACCGGCCGGCGGGCCTGCACGTTCGACGTGGGCCCGAAGTCGCTGTTGATCCGCATCTCCTCCGGCACCGACCCCGTCTGGTCGTCCGCCCGATGCGTCGGCGGGGCCTCCGCCAACCTCCAGATGCTCCAGCGGGGCGTCCCCTACCTCGCGACCCTCGACTGGGACCGCAGGCGCTGCAACAGCGACACCCACGCCGCTCCGGGCACGTACGTCATCGCGGTGGGCGCACCCGGCATCAAGACCCACCGTGAGGTCTTCCGGCTCCGCTGAGGCCCTCTACGCGCCTCACAGAGGCACGCTGCCGCCGCGCCGTCAGCGCCAGGGATAGGGGGGCCGAGCGACCTCGGCGCCGTTCCTGTCAGCTCCGCTGGGGCCCCTCACCGCCTCCCGTCGGGCGTGGCATCCAGCCAGGCCGTAGGGTGCGTCAGACGTAGCGTTCGAGGATCGAGGACTCGGCCAGACGGGACAGACCCTCGCGTACGCTGCGGGCGCGCGCCTCGTCCACCCCGCCGACGATCTGCAGGTCATCGATGCCGGCGGCGAGGAGCTTCTGCAGGCCGCCGAAGTGCTCCACGAGCCGCTCGACCACCAGGCTCGGCATGCGCGGGACCTTGGCCAGCAGGCGGTAGCCCTTGGGGCTCACCGGGATGTCCAGAGGGTCGTTGCCCGAGAACGCCAGGACGTCGGCCACCGTGGGCAGGTCGAGCAACTCGGTGGCGGACAGGCGGTTGAGGGAGGCCAGGACGCCGGACACCGGGCGCGGGCCGCGGTCCTGGGGCTCGTAGTCGCGGACGATCAGCTCGCGGTCGGCGTCGACGCCCGAGACCAGCTCATCGAGCTGGAGGGACAGCAGGCGGCCGTCGGTACCGAGCTCCACGACGTAGCCGTTGATCTCGTCGGCGATGCGGCGGACCATCTCCAGGCGCTGCACGACCGCGCTGACGTCACGTACGGTGACGAGGTCCTCGATCTCCAGGGCGGACAGCGTGCCCGCGACCTCGTCGAGTCTCAGCTTGTAGCGCTCCAGAGTGGCAAGCGCCTGGTTGGCGCGCGACAGGATCGCCGCGGAGTCCTCCAGGACATACCGCTGGCCGTCGAGATAAAGCGCGATTATGCGCATCGACTGGCTGACGGACAGCACCGGAAAGCCGGTCTGCCGCGCCACCCGCTCGGCGGTGCGGTGCCGGGTGCCGGACTCCTCGGTCGGGATCGTGGGGTCGGGCATGAGGTGGACACCGGCACGGACGATGCGCGTGCAGGTGCTGTCGATCACGATCGCGCCGTCCATCTTCGCCAGCTCGCGCAGGCGCGTCGAGGAGAACTCGACGTCGAGCTGGAATCCCCCCGTACACAGGCCCGCGACGACTTTGTCGTACCACAGAACGATCAGGCCACCGGTGTGGCCGCGCAGGATGCGCTCGAGCCCGTCGCGAAGCTGCGTACCAGGAGCGACGGCGGCAAGGGTGGCGCGCCGACGCTCGTCTTTACCCTTGTCATGTGCTGGCACGTGACCCCCGGAGGTCGCTTGGACGGCGGTCAGTTTATCGGTGAACCCACTCGGCCAGCCTCCTCCCCTCGACCCAAAGTGGACAGCTCCTAGTCATGCTCCAGGACCACGCGCGGCAAACGCGATGTCTAGTGCGGACCAGACGGCATCCGTTTCCATCACCTGCATACCCTCATCCGTCACAATCGTGCCGGTCGCTCTCTTTGCGGGATCCATCGACCCTGCGGGCACGATCGCGCGGCGGTATCCGAGCCTCGCCGCCTCCGACATCCGCCGCTTCGCCGCCTGCACTCCGCGCACCTCACCGGCGAGCCCGACCTCACCGAACGCCACCAGGTCCGGGGGCAGCGCGAGGTCGTTCGCCGCACCGGTGACCGCGAGCGCCACGGCGAGGTCGACGGACGGCTCACTGAGACGCACGCCACCGACCGTCGCGGTGTACACGTCACGGTCGTGCAGTTTGATCCCGCAACGCCGCTGGAGCACCGCGAGCATCATCGCCACGCGTGACGAGTCCAGCCCCGAGGTCATGCGGCGCGGGTTGGCCAGCGGCGAGGGCGCCACCAGCGACTGCACCTCGGCGACGAGCGGCCGCCGGCCCTCCAGGGTCACGGTCACGCAGGTGCCGGGCGCGGGCTTCTCCTGACGGGTCAGGAACAGGCCGCTGGGATCGGGCAGCCCGACGATGCCGCTCTCCGACAGGTCGAAGCAGCCCAGCTCGTCGGTCGGCCCGTAGCGGTTTTTCACCGCGCGGATCATGCGCAGCCGGCTGTGCCGGTCGCCGTCGAAGTAGAGCACCACGTCCACCAGGTGCTCCAGCACACGCGGACCGGCGATCGAGCCGTCCTTGGTCACGTGGCCGACGACGACCGTGGTGATGCCGCGCTCCTTCGCCACCCGGATGAGGTTCGCCGCGACCTCGCGCACCTGGCTCACGCCGCCCGGCGCCCCGTCGATCTCGGCCGAGCCGATCGTCTGGACCGAGTCGACCACGAGCAGTTCGGGCGCGACGGAGTCGACCTGGCCGAGCACCGCCGCCAGGTCGGTCTCGGCGGCGATGTAGAGCTTGGGGGCGATGGCGCCGACCCGGTCGGCCCGCAGGCGTACCTGCTCGGCGGACTCCTCACCGGTGACGTAGAGGACAGGGCCGCGCGAGGCGTGGAGGGCGGCGACCTCGAGCAACAGGGTCGACTTGCCGATGCCGGGCTCGCCGGCGAGCAGCATCACCGCGCCGGGTACGAGGCCGCCGCCGAGCACCCGGTCGAGCTCGTCCAGGCCGGTCGCGGTCGTCTGCGCGGCCTGCACGTCGACCTCACCGATCGGCCGCGCCGGGGCGCTGACCGGGCCTGCCGTGACCACGCGGGCCGGCTTGGGCGCGCCCGCGACGTCGACGG
Source organism: Actinoallomurus sp. (assembly GCA_035643735.1). Classification (GTDB taxonomy): domain Bacteria; phylum Actinomycetota; class Actinomycetes; order Streptosporangiales; family Streptosporangiaceae; genus Actinoallomurus. Next base: position 4,729 of record DASQPY010000213.1, read on the forward strand.
TGCCCCACGCCTGGCACTCGCCGCAGCGACCGACCCACTTGGAGGTCTGCCAGCCGCATTCGGCACAGCGGTACGCCTGTTTCACGGTCTTCGCCATGGGGGTGACTGTACGCAGGCGCACTGACAGGTCAGCTTGGCATCAGAGTGGCGATGGTTGCGCTGGGTAAAAACGTGACGACGAGCGGCTCTCGGACGGCCCGCTCGGCCACCGCCGGCGCCGCGCTCGCCGGTGGGCGGCGTTCACGGGGAGGCTTGGATGCGCAGGT
>DASQPY010000214.1:0-2193 GCA_035643735.1 Actinoallomurus sp.
TCCGCCGCGACCACCAGATGGGTGTAGTTCTCATACAGCCGGGCCAGCGCGACGACCGGCTCGCGTGCCGTGAACGGCGGCCTGCCCTCGTACGCCAGCGCGGCCGAGTCGGCAAGCGTGAAGGCGACGTCGGCCCGTCCCTCCGCCACCAGCCGGAGGTTCTCCACCGACGCCGCGGTCGAGACCACCTGGGGTTCGGCTCCGGGCAGATGCGCGTGTGCCGCCCGCGCGAGACCTTCGCCGTACGCGTAGTACACCGCTCCCTGACCGCCCGTGGCGATGACCAGCCGCCAGGGCTGGGCCGCCCTCTCGCTGCACGCGGCTACGGACAGCAACGCCGCGACGAAAACGACTGTGACCCACCTCACAGTCGCACACAGTACGCCGCAGCCGGCCTCCGTGGCGGTCTTTGCGCATGGCGGCTGGTGACTGGACGCCTGTACAGTCAACGGGGCGCGCCCACCGCCGGACACGCTCCCGCACGACCGCCCACGCTCGGCTACGGCCTGTGGATCCTCAGGAGTCTGCCGGGCGGTGCCGAACCCCGGCCGCTGCGGAAGGAACGGCTTCAGGCACCCGTCCTGACCCGCGGCGCGACGCGGCCGCTGGCGACCGTTCACCCGCGCGCGCTACCGTCGGCGACACAGGGGGTATTCATGAGCGAAACGACAGAAAACTGGCGGCCGACCGCGTGCATCCTGTGTGAGTGCAACTGCGGCATCGAGATCAGACTCGGCGTGGACGGCCGGAGCTTCGAGCGGATCCGGGGGGACAAGGCTCATCCGACGTCCCAGGGCTACACCTGTAACAAGGCGCTTCGGCTGGACCACTACCAGAACGGGCGAAACGACCGGATCACCCGCCCGCTGCGCCGCCGCGACGACGGGTCGTTCGAGGAGATCGACTGGAACACCGCCATCACCGAGGTGGGGGGCCGGCTGCGTGCGGTGCGTGACGTGCATGGCGGGGAGACGATCTTCTATTACGGCGGAGGTGGTCAGGGGAACCATCTCGGCGGGGCGTACTCGACGGCGACGGTGAAGGCGTACGGCGGGAAGTATCGGTCCAGTGCGCTGGCGCAGGAGAAGACGGGTGAGTTCTGGGTCGACGCGCGGACGCTCGGCGGGTACGTACGCGCGGACATCGAGCACGCCGAGGTGAGCCTGTTCATCGGTAAGAACCCGTATCAGTCGCACGGGTTCCCCCGGGCCAGGGCCGTGCTGAAGGAGATCGCGCGGGACCCGGGCCGCACAATGATCGTCATCGACCCGGTGCGGACCGAGACGGCCGAGCTCGCGGACATCCATCTGGCGTTGCGCCCGGGCACCGACAGTTACCTGCTGGCCGCGATGGCCGCGGTCCTGGTCGAGGAGGACCTGCTGGACCACGCGTGGCTCGCCGAGCACGCCACCGGCCTGGCCGAGGTCATCACCACACTGCGCCAGGTCCCCGTGTCCCGGTACGCCGAGTTGTCCGGGATCGCCGAGGAAACGGTCCGTGACACCGCGCGGCGGATCGCCGCCGCGTCCTCGGTCGGTGTGCTCGAAGACCTCGGCGTGCAGATGAACCGGGACTCGACCCTGGTCAGCTACGTCGAGAAGCTCATCTGGCTACTGACCGGGAACTTCGCCCGCCCCGGGTCGCAGTACCTGCCCAGCGGTCTGTCCCCCCTCGGCCGCGACCGGGGACGGCACATCGATGACGTGCCGCGCTCCCCGGTCGCGGGTGCGCCGATCATCAGTGGTCTGGTGCCGTGCAACGTCATCGCCGAGGAGATCCTCACCGACCATCCCGCGCGGTACCGCGCGATGATCGTGGAGAGCGCGAACCCGGCGCACTCCCTCGCCGGCTCGGCCACCATGCGCGAGGCCCTCCAGGCGCTGGACACGCTCGTGGTGATCGACGTGGCCATGACCGAGACGGCGCGGCTCGCCGACTACGTGCTGCCCGCGCCGACGCAGTACGAGAAGTGGGAGGCGACGTTCTTCAACTTCGACTTCCCCCGCAACATCTTCCACCTGCGGCCGCCCGTACTGCCCGCGCCCGAGGGCCCGCTGCCCGAACCGGAGATCCACGCCCGGCTCACCGAGGCGTCCGGCGCCCTGACCGACGCCGACCTGGCTCCGCTGCACGCGGCCGCCGCCCGTGGCCGGGACGCCTACGGCGCCGCGTTCATGACCGCCATGGGCGACC
>DASQPY010000215.1:0-2519 GCA_035643735.1 Actinoallomurus sp.
TCGGCCGATCTGACGGACGAGCAGAAGGTCAAGGCAGAACTCCCCGCCCTCAGCCGGTCGTAGCAATTGATCTTGTCCTGGTGTAGTCCTGCTCGGCGAGTGATCGTCGGGGGGATTCGCTGTGGGGGCGGTGCGTCAAATGCTGACTTTGGAGGATCGGGAGGAGATCTCCCGGGGAATCGCCGAGGAGTTGACCGGCAAGCAGATCGCGGTGCGGATCGGTAGGTGTCCGAGTGTGGTGTCGCGGGAGATCGGCCGGCATGGTGGCCGTGATCGGTACCGGGCGGCACACGCCGATCGGGTGGCGGGCAGGGCGAGGCGGCGTCCCAAGTGCCGCCGCCTGGACGCCGATCCGATGCTGCGGCAGATCGTGACCGACCTGCTCAAGCGGGGCTGGTCACCGGAGGCGGCCGCGTACCGCTTGCCGATCGAGTTCCCGCATGACCAGGCTGTACGGGTGTCGCACGAGGCTGTTTACTCCTGGATCCACGCGCTGCCGGTCGGGGTCATGCAGGCGGAGGGCATCGCGCTGCGCTCGGGCCGCACCCGCCGCAGGCCCGCCCGCGGCAGGGTCCCCCGCTCGCCGCGGATCAGCAGGATGCGGTTCATCGACGACCGGCCCGCCGAGGCCGAGGACCGGCAGGTCCCCGGCCACTGGGAAGGCGACTTAGTCGTCGGCAAGAATTGTGCCTCGGCCGTGTCCACGCTGGTCGAGCGCACCTCCCGGTTCCTGATCCTCGCGCCGCTGAAATCGCGGGACTCGGCCACCGTCTCCGCCGCTGTCGCCGAGCAGATCAAGGGCCTGCCTGACACCTTGCGCCGCACTCTGACCTGGGACTGCGGCGCCGAGATGGCCCGCCACGCCGCCTTGTCGGTTGCGGCCGATATCGACATCTACTTCGCCCACCCACACTCCCCATGGGAGCGCGGCACCAACGAGAACACCAACCGGTGGCTACGGGAATACTTCCCCAATGGCACCACAATCCCGAACGACCCGGACTACCTCCAAGCCGTCGCCGACGAACTCAACGATCGCCCCCGCCGTATCCTCGGATGGCGCAAGCCAAATGAAGTCTTCGCCGAGCTACTCACCAGCGAGATTGCTTCCACCGGCTGAGGGCGGGGAGTTCTCAAGAGCGGCGACACGAGCGCGCCACGGCGGATCCAGATCCTCGCCGGCCTGCTGGCGGTGCTGGCGCTGGGCATCACCTGCCTGGCCGTCTATCTCGTCGGCCGCGTCGCCTGGCCGACGCTCCGCGACGACCTGCCCGATGACAGTGAGGAGGCATACGTCGCCGAGCGCCAACTGCAGGCCGGACTGGCGCTGACCTTCGCCGCGGTCGCGCTCGTCGCGCTGGCCGCCCTCGCCAACTGGTGGCCCACCAAGTAAGTCTCGCCACCTCGCCGGCGGCCTTTCGCCCGACGCCGACTTCGCGACCTTCGACCCTGATGCGACGCGCAAGACGGTGCGGATCATGGGGCGGGTTCGTCTCAGAGACAATCGCTTCTTCGTCGATCCAACCGGCCCCGGCGTGCCGCGTCCGCTGAACTCCGTCCAGAAACGCAGTCCCCGCAAGGGCTCCGGGCCGAGACTGGGTTGCCGGGCGTCGGGTCCCGCCCTGCGGCTTGGCGGCTCATCGTCACGGACCCCGACGGTCGTGTTATTGTTCTAGAACTCTAGAACGAAAGCGGCGAAATGGTTGCCACGGGCGAAGTCATGGACACGATGGGGCAGACGGCGATGGGTGACCCGGGCCCGCGGGGCCGGTTCGGATTGTTCGGGGGCCGCTACGTCCCGGAGGCCCTGGTCCCGGCGTGCGCGGAGCTGGAGGGCGCCTTCCGGTCGGCCTGGGCGGACGCCGGGTTCCGCACCGAGGTCAGCGAGATGCTCCGGGACTATGTCGGGCGGCCGACGCCGGTCACCGACGCGGCCCGGCTGTCGGAGGCGCTCGGGGTCCGGGTACTCCTCAAGCGCGAGGATCTGGCCCATACCGGCAGTCACAAGATCAACAACGTCGTCGGCCAGGGCCTGCTGGCCCGCCGGCTGGGCAAGTCGGCCCTGGTCGCCGAGACCGGCGCGGGCCAGCACGGAGTCGCCGCGGCGACGATCGCGGCCCATCTCGGGCTGGGCTGCACCGTCTTCATGGGCGAGCGGGACATCGCCCGGCAGGAGCTCAACGTCTTCCGGATGGAGCTGCTCGGGGCGACGGTTGTGCCGGTGACCACGGGATCGCGCACCCTCAAGGACGCGACGAGCGAGGCGCTGCGGCACTGGGTCACGGTCGTGGACACGACGCATTACTGCATCGGGTCGGTGCTGGGCCCGCACCCGTACCCGTGGCTGGTCCGCGAGTTCCAGCGGGTGATCGGCGACGAGGCCCGGGCGCAGTGCGCGCGGCTGCTGACCGGCGCCGTGCCGGACGTGGTGGTCGCGTGCGTGGGCGGCGGCTCGAATGCGGCCGGCACCTTCGCGGGCTTCGCCGGCACCACGGCCCGGCTGGTCGGCGTCGAGGCCG
>DASQPY010000216.1:0-5855 GCA_035643735.1 Actinoallomurus sp.
TCTGCTCGCCGAAGGTCGGCGCCCGGCGAGATGGCATCTCGACCGGGATCCGTTGTACCTGGAGTCATCGATCCCCGGCGTGTTCGTCGCGGGCGACGTGCGTTCGCAGTCGGTCAAGCGGGTCGCCTCGGCGGTCGGCGAGGGAGCCATGGCGGTGACGCTGGTGCACCGGTATCTGGGGGAGCGATGAGCACTCTTTCGCGGGACGAGCTGCGTACGCTCTTCCTCTTCGAGAAGCTGAGCGACGAACAGCTGGACTGGGTCGCCGAGAACAGCGAGGTCGAGCCGTACGAGGCCGACGCGACGATCCTGCGCGAAGGCGATCCGGCGACCTGCTTCTACGTCCTGCTGTCCGGGACGCTCCGGATGACACGGATCGTCCACGGCGACGAGCTGGAAATGGTGCGTACCGACCAGCGCGGGGCGTACTGCGGAGCCACCCAGTTCCTCATGGGCATGCGCGGGGACCAGCGGTACGCCGCCTCGGTGCACGCGGTCACCGACCTTGAGTTCCTGTCCCTGCCGGCCGCGGAGTTCGGTGAGCGGTTCATCGAGTGGTTCCCGATGGCGGCCCACCTGCTGGAGGGCATGTTCCTCGGTCGCCGTAACACCGACGCGGTGGTGGGCCAGCGCGAACGCCTGCTCGCCCTGGGCGCGCTGTCCGCCGGCCTCACCCACGAGCTGAACAACCCGGCCGCCGCGGCGGTCCGCGCGACCTCCTCGCTGCGGGAGCGCGTCGCCGGGATGCGCCAGAAGCTCGCGCTCCTCGCACGGAACGACATCGAGCCGAGCCTGCTCGAGAAGCTGGTGGATGTGCAGGAGGTACTGGTCAAGCAGGTCTCCAGCGCTCCCAAGCTGACCGCGATGCAGGCCTCCGACCTCGAGGACGAGATCTCCGACTGGCTCGACGACCATGACGTCACGGACGGATGGGACCTCGCCGCGCTCTTCGTCCCGGCCGGGATCACGGTGGCAAGCCTGGAAGAGGTGCACGAGGCGGTCGGCGAGGGGTTCTTGAACGCCGCACTGCGCTGGCTCGGGTACGCCGTGGAGACCGAGGCGCTGATGGGCGAGATCGAGGACGCCACGACACGGATCTCGACACTGCTCAGCGCCGCCAAGCAGTACTCCCAGATGGACCGGGCGCCGTACCAGTGGATCGACGTGCACGACGGGATCGACTCGACGCTGATCATGCTCACCGGCAAGCTGAGCCATGTCGAGGTGGTCAAGAAGTACGACCGCTCGCTGCCCGAGATCCCCGCGTACGCGGGCGAGCTCAACCAGGTCTGGACGAACCTGATCGACAACGCGGTCGCCGCGATGAAGGGCAACGGCAAGCTGACCATCAGCACCAGCCGCGAGAACGAGTGCCTGATGGTCGAGATCCGCGACGACGGTCCGGGCGTACCGGCCGAGATCAGCCAACGGATCTTCGAGCCGTTCTTCACGACCAAGCCGGTCGGCGAGGGCACCGGGCTCGGTCTGGACATCTCCTGGCGGATCGTGGTCAACAAGCACCGAGGCGATCTGCGGCTACGGTCGGAGGCGGGTGACACGCGCTTCCAGGTGCTCCTCCCGCTCACCGAGCGCGATCAGCAGGAAGGGACGTCGAACTAGGCCACGCACGCGGGCTGAGGCCGGCAGGCCTTTCGCCTCGGGCCATACGACTCGCCCTTTGGGGACGGACAAGGCCCCCGCATCATCTTGGCGACGCGGGGGCCTGGCAAGACCTGAGGTGTACGGGCGTCAGCCCGTGACCGGGAGGTCGCTCGGCACCGGAACCGGCTTGGGGGCCTCGCCGGGCGCCGCCGGACCATTGGCGCAGGTGGCGGAGGAGATGTCGATCACCTGGCTCTTGCCCAGCGCCTCGACCGCCAGCTCGAGCGCGGTGATCGTAACGGTGCCGTCGGGGTTACGGACCTGCTTGTTGACCGTCACCTGTACGCCGCCGAGCCCCTCGATCGGCACGGTGAGACGGCTGTTCGGAGAGGCGCCCGCCTGAATGGCCCGACCGGCCAGCCGGACGTCGACCAGCCGGGACGAGCCGGCACCGTCGTCACACCGGGCCGTGATCAGCTTCGCGGACAGCACCGCCTTCGGGCTGATCGCGGCCTTGGCGACCTTGAGGTCGACGACGCTGGCCTCCGCGTGACCGGGCACGGCCTTCGTACGGAGAACGGAGAACCGCACCAGGGGGTTGCCCGGCAGCGAGAGCAGGCTCTTGGCGTTCGGGTGGGAGGCCGAGGACACCGAAGGGGTCTGCGGAATGCTCAGCAGCCCGTCGGCGGAGAGGCCGAACGCCGAGGAGACGCCGCCACCTCCGGTCGCGGAGGCCGGTACGACGATGGCCGTGACCACCACTGGTGCCGCGAGGGCTCCGAGGATCGCCCCGTATTTCACGTGTTTACGCATTGAGGTTTCTCTCCTAGGGGGTTAAGACTTCCCAGCCAGGAAGCCGTACCTGAAGCTTCAGCACATTCACCGGATCCCTCCGGCCGGGGAGCTAGTTCGAAATGGAGACAGGCGTCCCGAGCGGGACCTTGGACAGCAGGTTGAGCGCGTCGGCCGGGACACGTACACAGCCGTGCGTGACCGCCTGGCCGAACACCGATTTCTGCGGCCAGCCGTGGAACGCCACGGTGCCGGGTCCGCCTCCGAACGTGTCGAGCGACTCCGAATGCGCGCCGACCGGGAGGATGAGCGGGCTGTACGTCGGCTTGGACGGAGCGAGTGAGGCGAGGATGAACGTACGTCCCGCCGGGGTCGGCGTCTTGGGCGCACCCACCGCGACGGTCCAAGTGCCGAGCGAGCGCCCGGACTTGAGCAGAGAAAGCCGTCGTGCGGAGGTGTCGACCTTGACCGTGTAGGGGCTCTTGGCCTTCTGCACCTTGTCGCTGGCGATCCAGCCGGTCGAGCCGTTGGGGCGGCTGGGCAGCAGCACCCGGTCCCAGCCCGGCTTGGTCTCCACGACCGGAACCCAGGTGGGACCGCCCAGCTCCTTGTCGGGCAGGGTCGCCACGGGCGGGCCGCCCGGGGTCGCGGAAACGGGCACCGCCGTGGTCGGGTGCGCCACGGTGCCGTCGGCACCCGCGAGCGCGCCACTGTCCTTGGCGATGTTCTTGAGGGTCGCGTACGTGGTCGCCTGCGGCAGCTTTCCAGCGGCCGGCGCCCCGTCGGACGACGATGCCGGGTGGTCCTTGCTCTTTCCACCGCAGCCCGTCACGAGCAGCGCGATGGCCGCCGCGCCGGCGGCCATCACCGTCAAACCACGCGAGCCACCGACCGGCGAATGCGACGGAACCGAACGGCCGAGGCGAACCCGCGGGAGGCGATTGCTCACGGAAACTCCAAAGATCACGGTGATGGAAACCTGAGGGATGAGGGGGCCTTACGAGACCCAATGTCTCGCAGGAGAGTCACATAACTACCACATGTAACGATGCCCCGCAGGCGGAGTGAGATAAGAAGCCGCGACCTCAGTCGGTCTATGCCTGACTTCTGCATAAGTGCCCGGTTACTAGGCGGGCCGAGCCACGCGACTCCCTTGAGTTCGGCCGCCGTACCGACGCTGCCGGGACAGCGGAGAGCTCGGCCCCCGGCGCGCGGATGGGACGGACCAATCCGTAATGCCGCCGCCCCTGACACCTACTTCTCCTACGCCGGACTCATCAGAGGCGACCGGGCCCGCGCGGGCCGTCGGGCTCGACGGTCGGGCCGGCTCTACCGAGGCGCGGGAGGGCGGAGGCCGAACCTCCACGGCCCGGGGGTCCGTGGTGGGAGTCGGCGGGACGGAGTCGGCAGGGTGACCGGCAAGGGTGTGCTGGTACGGGCGGTCCGCCACCCGTCAGAGGCCCACCACCGCTGAGAGACGCGCCGCGCTCATCCGGCGACTGTGGTGGTGCAGCAGGTGGCGATCGCCCGCGCGCCGGCGATGGATCCCCGGTCGCTGGGTGCTCGTCGAGCCGCGACTTGAGCTCCTCAGGACGAGCTGATGCTGTTCGACGACCTCGCCACCGGATCCCGAGCTCGTGGGTGACGTCCTGAAGGTCATGCGGGGCCTGGCCGAGGAACCGGTCCGCCGCCGACCGACGCGCGCCATCGCACTCATCCCGTGGTGACCGGACCCGCGAAAGGCGGTTAGCGGGCTTATCGGGCGGGCGGCGTCTGGACCTGCGAATTTGTGGGCGGTGGTGGTCTCGCTGCTGCTCCTCCGGTCCCGGCTGGACCGGCACTGGCGAGAGATGCCGGGGTGGAGGCCAAGGCTCCTGCCTGCCAGGGCTCCGCGCCGCTCTCTGTGCCGCCGCGGCCGACCGGCGTTGCAGGGGCACGGGGGTGGATGCCCGGTCAGCCGCCTGGGCGCCCGCACAGTAGGAGGCGACGCGGACCGTGACGCCCGTGATGGCCGAACCGGCGGCGGCGCCCGGACCGCGCCAAAAGTGGCGGTCCGGGTCGCGGCCGTGTCAGCAGTCGACGAGTTCGGGGGTCTGGTTGAGGATCTGTGCGCGAGCGGTGACGAAGTCGTCGTAGGCCGTCCGCGCGGCCGGGCGGAACGCTGCGGCGCGGTGGCAGTTCTGGAACGCCAGGCGGACGTCGAAGTGCCGTTCGATCGCGGAGCGCATGGCGTCGCTGGCCATCATCCGCAGGAGCTCCCCGCGCGCCTTCTCGTCCGGTGGCGGAATCTGGTTGTCGGCGAACTCCGCGTCACCGGCCCGGAGGTCTTCGATCAGGCCGGTGACGACCTTCCAGGCGTACGGCAGGGAATCGCGTATGCAGTCGATGAACGCGGCGTCATCGACCTCTCCACGCTGGGCCTCCTGGACGAGTTCGGGGGACACGGTCAGCGACATGGGGTTCTCCCGTCGGGTCGACCACGCTTTTCGGTAACGGTTTTCATCTTCCATAAGGGGTGGGGAGAAATCAACCGCCTCCGCAGTCCGTTCGTGGCCGCATTTCAACCGGTCAGCGGCATAACCCGTGTTACGCGACGACCGTTACCCCAAGGCGGCTAGTGTTCTGCGCCTGAAATAGCTTGCATAAATCTATGCTGAGCGGATGACCAGGACCGGCAGGCCGAAGGCCCCGTTGACGGTGAGTGATGCCGAGCGGGCGGAGTTGGCACGTGGGGTGCGGGCGGCGACCTCGACGCAGGCGTATGCGTTCCGGTGCAAGATCGTGCTGGCGTGTTCGGATGGGGCGACGAACGCGCAGGTCGCCGCTGAGCTCGGGACATCGGCTGCGACGGTTGGGAAATGGCGGCGGCGGTTCATCGAATACCGGTTGGCGGGTTTGGGTGATGAACCGCGGCCGGGCCGGCCCCCCTCGATCTTGCTGGATCGCATCGAGGAGGTGGTGACCGCCACGCTGGAGGAGACACCCTCGAATGCCACGCACTGGTCACGGGCCTCGATGGCGGCCCGGACCGGGTTGTCCAAGTCCACGATCGGGCGGATCTGGCGGCGGTTCGAACTCAAGCCGCACCTGGTCGATGGGTTCAAGCTGTCGAGTGACCCGTTGTTCGTGGCCAAGGTCGTCGACGTTGTCGGCCTCTACCACGACCCGCCCGAACACGCCGTGGTGCTGTGCGTGGACGAAAAGAGCCAGATGCAGGCACTGGACCGCTCACAACCGGTGCTGCCGATGATGCCGGGCATGCCCGAACGCCGCACCCACGACTACGCCCGGCACGGCACCACCAGCCTGTTCGCCGCCTTCAACATCGCCGATGGCACCGTCATCACCGAACTACACCGCAAACACCGCGCAGCCGAGTTCAAAAAGTTCCTCACCGCGATCGACAAAGCCGTCCCGGCCGAACTGGACGTTCACCTGGTGTGTGACAACCTCGCCACCCA
>DASQPY010000217.1:0-3507 GCA_035643735.1 Actinoallomurus sp.
TGCGGGGCTGCGTGGGACAACGAGGCTCGGATCGGCCGTGGAGCGTAAGGTCAAGCTGCCTGTGCGGTGGGTCAAGGGTCTCGGTGAGGCGGCGCTGGCGCAGGTCGGTATGCGGCCGATGGCGCAGCTCGGGGCGGTGGGGGCCCGCCGGTTGCTGGACGCTCTGCCGCCAGCGGGCTCGGCGTCCGCTCCACCTTATGCGCTGGCGCCCACGCAGTCGGGGTTTCGCTTCTCGCAGGCGCCCACATCCGGTGCCGTGTGTGTGGCCGGCCCGTACCGGCTGAGTGAGTTGCGGCCACTGGCTCGCTTCGCGACGGGGCTGCGGATCTGGGCCCGGCCCGGCGATGGTGCGCGCAGTTGCGCCTTCGAGCTGACCGTGCCGGGCGCCAGGGTGTGGTTCGTACTCAGTCCGGATGTGACGCGCGGCTTCTCCGGTGAAGGCACGGCGCTGGACCTGCTCGCTGATGCGTCCACCGTGGCGGAGGCGGTGGAGCTGCGCGGGCATCTCGGGTGGCGGGCGCGACTCGACGAAGACGAGCTCGCGGAGTTCGCTGACACGTCCCCGGCGCGGATCCGGGCGCTGCTTGCGGTGTTGGGCAGCCAAGGGCTCGTCGGTCATGACCTGGCTGCCGATGCCTGGTTTCGCCGGGACCTACCGTTCGCCGAGGAGCTGATACCCAAGCTGGCGCCGCGAGTTGGCAGCGCGGCCACCATCACCCGTGCCGATGTCGAGATCCGCGAATTGCCCGCCGGCGGCCATGAGGTGTTCGTACGAAGCGGCAACATCGAACACCGCGTGGTTCTCGACGACGACTCGGTGAGCTGTACCTGCCAGTGGCACACGCGGCACGCGGGTTCGCGTGGACCGTGCCGGCACGTGCTTGCCGCCCGCGCCCACATCAGTGAGGCGTCGTGACGACCGCCGCGGACCGGTTGCGCGAGGTGATCGAACAGGCAGACCGGCACGCCCTCGTCGAGCTCCTCGCTCCGCTCGACGAGGAGACCCGCGCCGGCCTGGCGCCGATCGCCGGCAGCGCATTCGTGGACGCCAAACGCAGGCACGACGAGCTGCTCTACGGCCACGTGCCCGACTCGAACGATCTGGCCGTAGCCAGTACGTGGTTCGATCGGATGGTCACGGCGGCGCTGGCCTGGCTCGGCACGGGTGACATCGCCGAGTTCCCGCCGCCGCGCGAGTACGGCCATCCCAAGTGGTATGAGCGCTTCGATTTCGAGCGTGCCTTCAACACCGAAGAGCTGCACCGTATCCTGCTCGATCGCCGGCCGCCCTGGCTGGCGGAGCTTGCCGCACTGTTCGTCACCGACTACCACTGGGACGAGGTCTGGCGACTGGTCCTCGACGGTGCCCTGCCCCGGCCGACCTGCGAGGCCTATCTGCTCGGTATGGCTGACCGTGCGGCGTGGCGCCCTCAACCCGGTCTGGCCGACATGGTGCTGCGCGACCCGGCGCTGTTGACGGTCGACCTGCCGGCGCTGCTGGACCTGCCCGACGGCGTGCCACGGATCGTCCGGCGCGACATGGTCGGCGGCGCCTCATCCGGGCGTCACACATGGTTGCCCGTCCTCAACGCGCACTTCCCCCCAGGGCATTCGATCCGCGACCGGATCCTCGACCGGTTGCTGGACCTGCTGACCGGCGACCTGAGCAGGGCGGACGCCGCCAGGCTGCACAGGTTCCTCGACAAGCTGGCTCCGACGCCCGGCGAGCTGGCCGAGCGGCGGCGGGCACTGTTCGCATTGGTCGCCGTCCGGGTACCAGGTGTGGTCAGCTACTCCATCCGGGTCCTGGCCCGACTCGGCCGCGCCAACCTCATCCCGCCGGCCGAGCTGATCGACGCGGTGGAGCCCGCACTGCTGGCGTCGGCCAAATCGACTGCGACGACCGCACTCGCCATCGTGGCCTCGGCGCTGCGCCGCGATCCCGGGGTGCAGCGGCGCGCGCTCGAGCTGTTCGCGACTGCCGTTGCCCACCCGAACACCGAGGTGCAACTGGCCGCGATCGAAGCGGTGGCGCCACAGTTGGTGGCGCATCCCGACATCGCGGCGCACCTCAATGAGCTACTTCCCGAGCTGTCCGCCACCGCCGGGCAACGCCTGCGCGCCGCGTTGCCGCATCAGCCGGCCGCCGAACCACCGGCGCCGGCCGTCGACCTCGACGACCTCATCCGCCGGGCTGAGAAGTTCCCGCCCGAGGTCGCCCGCACCTGCGGCTTGGACGCGGCGGTTGAGGCGGTCCGCCAGGGTGGCGAGCCTCCGGCCGTGCGGGTACGGCCATGGGCTGGCGCTGGCGCTGCCGCGATACGGCCGGTGTTCGGCGTGGATGAGCTCATCGGCACACTCCTGCGTGTGGTCGACGGTCGAGGTGGGATCGTCGACCTCGAGCGCGCCCTCGACGGGTTGGCGAGCATCGGTCCCCGTTGGCCGAACGACTTCGGTCGGCGGGTCGGGCCGCTGGTGGCACGCGTCAACCAGCATTTCGAGCGTGACGCCCCCGACTGGGGTGAACGCCCCAGCGGCGACATGTGCCTACTGGTGGCGAGTTGGATCCAACCCGAGCGGGGCGCTGGGCCGGCCTACCCGGTCACGAAGCCGGGCACCTGGCTGACCGGTCGGATTCGGGAGGTCGCGCTCGGCCTCGGCGACCCGGATTCCCGACCGCTGCTCGCCCTACCGACAGACCAACGCGGCTGGATCGACCCAGCTGTTCTCGTCGATCGGGCCAGCGCCGCCGGTGGCACGATCAAACGGCCGATCGACACCGCCGTAGCGCTGGCACGGCTGAGACCATCCGGGTGGGCCGCCGCGCTCCACCAGGCCGCCGACCTGCCCGGTGCGCTGGGCCGGGCGATACGGGCCGCCCTCGGCGGCGACGACGACCGGTCCGCGCTCCCCGACGTGGTCGCCGGCGTGATCGGATGGCTACGCGGTGACGCGCACGAGGGTCTCCCGTACCTGTTCGGGGCCGCCGAACGAGACGAGGTGCCCCGCAGGACGTCGCAGGAGCTGGCCATCGAGGTCAACGAACAACTGCTGGATATGCCGCCCGTCGTGGACGCCGACGGAGTGCCCACCATGGACTACAGCGACCTGCCCGCATATCGGGAAATGCGGGCGGCGTACGCGTACGAACGCGCGCAACGTTACGCCCCCGACTGGGCTGCCACGCTGTGGCCCGGCGACCATCGATGGCTGTGGCGCGACGACGACACCACGGCAGCGGCACTGCGACTGCTACTCGACCCGCACGAGCCCGTCCCCCCGGAGGCGCTCGTCGTCGCGATTCGGCAGGTCAGGCACGAGAAACCCGAAGAACGCACGCTCGCGGTCGACATCATCGTCCAGACGATCGGCGACGCCAGGGTGACCAGCACCGAACTCGCCCACGCGCTGCACACCATCGTTGAAGGCGCCGCCATGGTGACCAGCTCGCGCCTCGTCACGCTCCTCCAGGAGACCGCCGCCGCTTCGGCGCTGCACCGCGCCGCG
>DASQPY010000218.1:0-2913 GCA_035643735.1 Actinoallomurus sp.
CCTGCGGGCGGCTGGCGGCGCGCCGTCTACAAGGCGTCCGGTGGGGTGATCCATCCCGGCGAGTCCCCGCAGGAGATGAAGCGCCGCGAGCTGCTGGCACGTGCGCGCACGCCGGTGGCCGGCGGCCACCACCGCGTCGCGGTGATGAGCCTCAAGGGCGGCGTGGGCAAGACGACCACGACCGTCGGTCTCGGCGCGACGCTGGCCTCGATGCGCGGCGACCGGGTCATCGCCGTCGACGCCAATCCCGACCGCGGCACGCTTTCGGACAAGGTACGGCTGGAGACGGCCACGACAGTGCGTGACCTGCTGAACGAGCACGAGCAGATCCAGCGGTACGCCGATGTCCGTGCCTACACCTCCCAGTCGTCCTCCCGGCTCGAGGTACTGGCCTCCGACCGCGACCCCGCGGTCTCCGAGGCGTTCAGCGAGGACGACTACCGCACCGTCGCGCACGTCCTGGAGCACTTCTACTCGATCTGCCTCACCGACTGCGGCACGGGCCTGCTGCACTCGGCGATGGCGGGCGTCCTCGGCCTGGCCAACCAGCTCGTCCTGGTCAGCTCCCCGTCCGTCGACGGTGCAAGGTCGGCCTCGGCGACACTCGACTGGCTGGAGGCCCACCACTACGGCGACCTGGTACGCGGCGGCGTAGTGGTTCTGTCGATGGTCCGCAGCCGCAGCCGCAGCACGGTCGACCTGGACCGCCTGCAGGCCCACTTCGAAAGCCGCTGCCGCGCGGTGGTCCGCATCCCCTACGACCCCCACCTCGAAGAAGGCGCCGAGGTCGAACTCGACCAACTCTCAACGGCAACCCAAGAGGCCTACCTGGCATTGGCCGCCACCGTAGGCGACGGCTTCGCCTGGCCCCACTAACAGCAAAGCCGCCCAAAGGCCGGCGAGCAGGCGAGCGAAGCGAAGGTCCGTCCGTCACGGTGCGTTTGCCGACCCGAGCCGCGGCGGGGGAGGGCAATCGTCAATCGCGGGGGTCCGGGGGGCTCGGCCCCCCGGGTGAAATGGCGGGCCCCCGGCGAAGCCGCCGCAAAGCGGCGGCGAGCAGGCAAGGCCGCCTCGCGGAGGGTGTGGGATTCGAACCCACGAGGACTGTCACCAGCCCTGGGCGCTTTCAAGGCGCCTGCACTAGTCCACTATGCGAACCCTCCAGGCGAGTCCACGATAGCGGTCCCGCCGGACCATCGCCTCCCGCAGCACGGTGAGAACCGACCCGCAGCGGGCAGGTTAGGAAGAGGGGGGTTCACATGGCCGACCGCACACCAGCACCGCCGCCGGACGTGGCCGAGGTCAAGCATCGTCTCGGCAAGGTAGGCGTCTGGCTCCTTTCGGCAGGGGAGGCACCCGCCGAGGACGAGCGCCGCCTGGTGCTCGCGATCGAGCAGCTCGGCTACTCGGCCTTCTGGTTCGGCGAGGCGCCGTCCACGAAGGAGGCGTTCACGCACGCCGCGACCGTGCTGTCCTGGACCGAGCGCATCCAGGTGGCCACCGGCATCGCCAACATCTGGGGGCGTGACGCGGTCACCGCCGCCAACGGCGCGCGCACTCTGGGCGACGCTTGGCCGGGCCGGTTCGTCCTGGGCCTCGGTGTCAGCCACGCGCCACTGGTCGACTCGCGTGGCCACGACTACGGCAAGCCGGTGGCGACCATGCGCTCCTACCTGGACGCCATGGACACGGTGGAGTTCGCCCCGTCGCTGACCGAGACCCCGCCGCGCGTCCTGGCGGCGCTGCGCCCCAAGATGCTGGAGCTCGCCAAGACCCATGCCCAGGGCGCGCACACGTACTTCGCCCCACCCGAGCACACCGCCCGTGCGCGCGAGGCACTGGGCGAGGACCCGGTCCTGGCGGCCGAGCTGGCCGTGGTCGTGGACACCGACCCGGAGAGCGCCCGCGCGGCCGCCCGGGAGTACGCCGCGTCCTACCTCAAGATGCCGAACTACCTCAATCACCTGCGGGAGCTGGGATTCACCGACGAAGACCTGAAGGGGAGCGACGCGCTCATCGACGCGGTGATCTCGTGGGGCGACCCGGACGCGATCGCCGAACGCGTCCGCGCCCACCACGAGGCCGGCGCCGACCACGTGTGCGTGCAGCCGATCGCCGCGACCCTCGATCAGCAGGCCGAGCACCTGCGCCTGCTGGCTCCCGTACTGACCGCCTGATCCGTCAGGGGATCGGCCACTGCCGCCAGTCATGCCCCTCGCGCCAGTCCGGCGAGCCGGCGGCCCAGCCGGTGAGGACGATGAAGGTCTGGCGCAGGTCCGCGGCGACGGTCTCGAAGTGCTGGTCCACGGCGCCCGTACGGTACTCGATCGTGTACGTCTCATCGAGCTCGCGGTAGATCTGCATGTAGTGCTGGTCATTGGGTGCGTCGAGCCGGTCGACGACGAGGAACTGGTTTCCGGGCCCCAGCTCACCGAGGAGCCGGAGCAGCAGCGCCTCGTTGGGAGCGTCATAGGACCGGCCGGCCGCCGTCTCCGCTCGCAGTGCCCATTCCGCCATTCCCGCGACGTTATGACATTTCTAGGCTTGGCGAAGCATCGCTTCGCGTTGTCCCAGCTCCCGTACGGGGAGCGCGGCGACCGGCCACTCACGCGGGGCCGCCCCGGCGTACGTGGGCTACGGTTCGGGCATGGCTGAGATCGTCTACCACCCGGTCCTCGTGGCGGCGCACGCGATGTTCCGCGCGCTCGACATGCGCATCCACATCGACGGAGCGGAGCACATTCCGGCCAGCGGCGGCGCGGTGCTCGCGAGCAACCACGTCAGCTACCTCGACTTCATCTTCGTCGGGCTGGGCGCGCGGCCGGCCCGGCGGCTGGTGCGCTTCATGGCCAAGCAGGAGGTGTTCGCGCACCGGATCTCCGGGCCGCTGATGCGCGGCATGCACCACATCCC
>DASQPY010000219.1:0-2884 GCA_035643735.1 Actinoallomurus sp.
CGAGCAGACCGGGGAGCACGTCGTGGCCACCGACGCGTACGGCGCGCAGCCAGCCGAGATGGTTGAGGCCCGCGTACTCGAACCAGGCGCTCGCCGGGTCGACGCCGACGGCGGCGGCGACGCGGCGGCCCAGCCCCACCGGCGAGTCGCAGATGCCGATCACCCGGTCGCCCAGGTGGCGCGACATCGCCTCGGTCACCAGGCCGGCCGGGTTGGTGAAGTTGATGACCCAGGCGCCGGGGGCGACCGCGAGGACCCGGCGGGCGATGTCGACCGCGACGGGGACCGTGCGCAGCCCGTACGCGATGCCGCCCGCGCCGACGGTCTCCTGGCCGAGCACGCCCTCCGCGAGGGATTCGCGCTCGTCGGCCGCCCGGCCCTCCAGCCCGCCGACGCGGATCGCGGAGAAGACGAAGTCGGCGCCGGTGAGTGCCTCGTCGAGGTCAGCGGTGACGCTCACGTCCGGGGCGTCGGGGAAGGCCGCCGCCTGCTCGGCGAGAACCTGGGCGATCACCGCGGTACGTGAGGGGTCCAGATCGTGCAGGACCACCTCGGTGACGCGGCCCTTGCCACGGTCGGCCAGCAGGGCTCGGTAGACCAGGGGCACCCGAAAGCCCCCGCCGCCGAGAATGGTCAGTCTCACGCCTCGATCGCCTCCATGCCCGGGGCGATGGCGGTGGTCCCAAGCACGCGAGCACACTAACTCACGCTCGGTCACGGCCGACAGAGCGCCGGCCCCCATGATCAGCGTTTCCGTTGACGAGAACGACCCGCCCGAAGATCCTTGGGGGATCATGAATTCCGATGCCATGTTGCTCGTCGGCGCGTGCGTCAACTACGCGTTCACCAAGATGCTCCTGGACGACGTGGAGCCGAGCGAGGTCTTCGTCGAGCAGGCCGTACGCGGACTGCGGATCGCTCCCTGATCCCCGCTCAGCCGCCGGCCATGGCCCCCACCACGAGGAAGGGCTCGGCTCCGGCCGCGACCGACCGCGGCAGCGGGGTGTCCGGCGGGTCGTGGGACAGGTCCTGTTCGCAGGCGTAGAAGCGGATGAACGCCCGGCGCCGGCCCGTCTCCTGGTCGCGGATCGTCCCGCGCAACATGGGAAAACGCGCCTCGATCGCGTCGAGGACCGAGCTCAGGTTGGCCTCCCCCGTGACCTCGAGCTCGACCTCACCGCTGACCTCGGCGAGCGTCCGAAGATGCGCCGGGAGTACGACGCGGATCATGACAGCGTCTGGACTTCGACGGAGAGCACGGCGGGCAGGTCGCGCACGATGGGGGCCCAGGTGTCGCCGGCGTCCGGAGAGACGTACACCTGCCCGCCGGTCGTGCCGAAGTACACGCCGCAGGAGTCGAGCGAGTCGACGGCCATCGCGTCGCGCAGGACGTTGACGTAGCAGTCGCGCTGCGGCAGGCCGTTGGTGAGCGGTTCCCATGTGTCTCCGCCGGTACGGCTGCGGTACACGCGAAGCCGTCCCTCCGGCGGGTAGTGCTCGGAGTCACTCTTGATCGGCACGACGTAGACCGTCTCCGGCTCGTGCGCGTGGACGGCGATCGGGAAGCCGAAGTCCGACGGCAGGTCACCGCTGATCTCGCGCCACGAGTCGCCGCCGTCATCGCTGCGCATCACGTCCCAGTGCTTCTGCATGAACAGCACCTCCGGGCGCGAGGGGTGCATGGCGATGCGGTGGACGCAGTGCCCGACCTCTGCGCCGGGATCCGGGATGCCCTCCGAGCGCAGGCCCTGGTTGACCGGTTGCCAGGTCGTCCCCGCGTCGTCGGTGCGGAACACGCCCGCGGCGGAGATGGCGGTGTACATGCGGCCGGGGTCGGTGGGGTGCAGCACGATCGTGTGCAGGCACATTCCGCCGGCCCCGGGCTGCCAGGACGGGCCGGAACCGTGCTCGCGCAGGCCCGGCAGCTCCTGCCAGCTCTGTCCGCCGTCCGTGGACCGGAACAGGGCGGCGTCCTCGACCCCGGCGTAGATCGTGTCCGGATCGGTGGGCGACGGCTCGAGATGCCAGACGCGGGCGAACTCCCACGGATGCGGCGTGCCGTCGTACCACTGGTGGGTGCCGGGGACCCCTTCGTAGCTGAAGTCGTTGCCGACCGGCGCCCAGGTCTCGCCGCCGTCGTCGGACCGCTGGATCAGCTGCCCGAACCAGCCGGTGGACTGCGAGGCGTACAGCCGGGACGGCTCGGCCGGCGACGCCGTGAGGTGGTACACCTCCCAGCCGGCGAAGTGGGGACCGCTGACGTCCCATTTCTCCCGTCCTTCGTCCGACGTGAGGATGAAGGCGCCCTTGCGCGTACCGACCAGAACTCGTACCCCGCTCATCGCTGCTCCTCGTGTGCACGGTCCATCGATTGTGACTCGTCAGGGGGTAGGACCGGCGCGAATCCGAAAACTCATCGCTCTTCGACGTGGGGCCCCGAGCGAACCTGGGCACGGCCCGTCGGACAGGCTGGATGTGGTGGGGCGGGCGCTGGTGAAGGCGAGGTTCGCGGTGGCCGATAGGAACGGCTTGGACGCCGGGCGTGGCGGCTCGGGGCTGGATCTGCATCTCGAGCTGACGAAGGACGCCGGCGGTGTCGGGCGCGCGCTGGAGGCGGCACTGCGGGAGGCGATGTGCTCAGGACGGCTCTCGGCGGGGGCACCCCTGCCCGGGAGCCGCAGCCTCGCCGCCGACCTGGGTCTGTCGCGGGGCACGGTGGTGCAGGTGTACGCCCAGCTCGCGGCGGAGGGCTGGCTGATCGGGACGCCCGGCTCCGGCACTCGTGTGGCCTGCCTGCCGGCCGGGTCCCTCGGCGAGGAGGCAAGGGGACCGGAGCGTGGCGGCGAGCGGGCGCGTCCGGGCCTCGTGGCGGGTGGGCCGGCGC
>DASQPY010000220.1:0-3944 GCA_035643735.1 Actinoallomurus sp.
GTTCGTCGAGCTCGACGAACTGGGCGCGGATGTAATGCTCGTCCAGCTCGGCCAGTCGGCGCGCGATCTCATCGGGACCGGTCAAGCGCGGGCAGGGTTGTCCGGTCAGGTCGGTTGCGTGCTGGTCGGCGGCGGCAGCGGGATATGTCGTGGGATAGGCCATGTTCGGCAGCCTTCCAAGCGGCACTGACATTGACGATGGCGATCGGGGCAAGGGATGGATCGTTTCGCTGGTCAGGCGGCGCGAGCCTCGGGCGCGATTCACCTGTTGATCGATTTCTTCAGGCTGCTTCAGGTGGGGCTTGATCGTCGGGTCGTTCACCGAGGCAGCCGTTGATGAATGTCGCGCCGGCGCGGACCAGGGCGACGAGGTGGGGTGCATCGTTTCATGCCCCGCTTGCGGCGGTCCGCCGGAGCCGGCCCGGCCGGCTGGCCGCCACCCGGACGCCTTGGTGATGCAGCCGTCGACCGTGACCGTGACCTCACCCGGCAGCAGGCCGACGATCCGGTCGTAGGCGACGGCGGTCGGGAAGCAAGGCCGCGAGCTGGACCCACAGCGGTTCGGCAAGCAAGATGGCCAGGCACGGACATCCTCGTCTTCGATCACAGGGAGTAGGCACCCGAGTCATGGCCCCGGGTGAGGCGCCGCACGACCCGCCGCGGCTGGACGGACGCGTACGCCTCGACGAGCCGGCACTGGCCGGCGCGGCTGATGACTTCGGGCACCTCGTGCGTCATCGGCCGCTCGCCGTGCTCGAGCCGGGGTCCGTGGATGACATCGCCGTCATGGTGCGGTACTGCCGTGCGCACCGCGTCCCGGTGGCCGCGCGCGGTCAGGGGCACGCCACCGGCGGGCAGGCGCAGGTGGCCGGCGGGCTCGTGGTCGACATGGGGACACTGCGCGGCATCGACGTACGGGACGGGCACGCCGTGGTCCAGGCGGGCGCGCTGTGGAGCGACCTGCTGCGCGCCGCGCTGCCCGTGGGGCTCACGCCGCCCGTGCTGACCGACTACCTCGAGCTCTCGGTCGGCGGCACCCTGGCGGCCGGGGGTCTCGGCGGGGCCGGCCACCGGTACGGCGCGCAGGTCGACAACGTCACCGAGCTGGAGGTGGTCACCGGCACCGGCGAGCGTACGGTCTGCTCACCGGCACGGCACGCGGACCTCTTCCACGCCGTGCTCGCCGGTCTGGGCCAGTGCGCGATCATCACCCGCGCCACCGTACGGCTGCTGCCCGCCCCCACCTCGGCGCGGCGCTACCAGCTCTTCTACCCGAGCCTCACCGCGCTGACGGCCGACCAGCGCAGGGTCGTACGCGAGGAGAGGTTCGACTACGCCGAGGGGCAGGTCCAGGCGGCGCCCGACGGGTCCGGCCACTGGCTCTACCTTCTGGAGGCGGTGGCCTTCGACGGGGCGCCGGCGGACGACGCCGGGCTGCTCGGCGACCTGTCGTACACGCGTGGCGGTGAGCAGGTCGAGGACCTGCCCTACTTCGACTTCCTCAACCGGCTCGCCGCCCCGGTGGAGCTCCTGAGGTCGATCGGGGAGTGGGCGCGCCCGCACCCCTGGCTGAACGTCTTCCTGCCCGGCACCGGCACCGACTCTTTCGTCGCGTCCGTCATCGAGGACCTGACGCCGGCCGACATCGGGCTCAGCGGCGTGATCCTCCTCTATCCGCTACCGCGCCGGCGGCTGCGCGCTCCCCTGCTGCGGGTGCCCGACGAAGAACTGGTGTTCCTGCTCACGCTGCTCAGGACCTCCTCGCCCGGCGCCACCGACCCGGCCGTGATGGTCGAGGCCAACCGCGCGCTCTACCAGCGCGTCCAGGCCTCGGGTGGCACGCAGTATCCGGTCGGCACCATCCCCATGACCCACGCGGACTGGCGCCGGCACTTCGGCCCGTGGTGGCCGTGTCTGGCCGCCGCGAAGCGCCGGTACGACCCGGATGGCATTCTCGCTCCGGGTCAGGGCGTCTTCTGATGCGCCAGCAGCGTCTTGACCGCGGCCACGGTGGCGTACCCACGCCATTCGAGCGCGCCGGCCTCGGTCGCGGAGGCGAAGTCGACCCCCCATCCGCCATCGTCCTGCTGTCGGCCGGCGAGGCGGCCGAGATCGGCCTCGATCACCTCGGGAGCCAGCAGCCGCCGTAGCGGCCGGTCGGGGTGGGGGGAGAAGTCCAGCGGACGCAGCATCTCGCCGTCGGCGCCTCCTTCGACGGCGAGAACACCTTCGGCGGGGACGAACTCGCCGAGCCGCTGGAGCTCGGCCGCGGCCCCGCGGACGACGTCGTGGATCGCGTCGAGGAAGCCGAGGACGTAGCGGAGTTCGAGCGTGCCCGCCGGGCGCGTCAGCGCCCTGATGCGGTCCTGGCAGTGGTCGGTGGCGCGGCTCAGCCACGCGTGCCCGCGTACGCCGGGCGAGTGCCGCGCAACGCGGTGCGCGATCTCCGCGACCGCACAGGTCAGGTGCAATGAGGGCTGGGCAGGGTCGGCGGAGACCCACCACGGGGCCGATCCGTGGGGCTCGGTGAGCGGCAGCGCGAACGGCAGGCCGCCGTCGGGCAGGCTGACCTCGGCGAGCCAGTCGCACAGGCGTCCGGCCATTTCGACAGCGCCGGCCTCGGGGCCGGTCTCGGCCAGCACCTCGAAAGCGTGCAGCGCCCCCGCCGGCTGACTCTCCGGCGACCGCAGGTCCGGCTCCAGTCCCCAGCCGAAGCCGCCATCCTCATTTCGGTACGCCGAAAGGGCCGAGAGCACGTCCTGGGGTCTCCCCGTCCCGATGACCAGCTCGAACCGTCGCCGATCAAGCAATCGCGCATGCGCGGCCATGAAGGCCGAGGCCCGAGCCACATCGATGTTCATCGGGCGATTCAGGAATGCTCGATTTCGGTAACCGCGACCTCGACGCAGTTACCTTGACTTTCTCCGCTTCTACTGGCCTTTCGCCAGTCGACCTTCTTCATATCCATCTCTCTTCTACCGTCCTCTTGATGAAGTCTATCGACATTCCGACGGGAAGGGCTTGCGAGCGGATCGACTCCCATATATCATTAAGGTGCAAGAGGTCTTTTCTGTCATTGGTCACGACACCGCGCACGGCGTTCTCCACATAGGCGACATCGGCGCCATCCACCGTCGCGATCGTGAACGCTCCCAGCCGATGAGGGTTCGCCGCGGCGGGAACGATCTGGATCGTGGCGATCGAGGGCGTGTTGGTCACCAGGTGTTCCAGCTGCACCCGCATCACTTCACGGCCCCCTATTTCCCGATATAGCGCCATTTCGTCCAGCACGCAGCGCACCGTGGGGGGATTGCCCGTCAAAACCCGGGCCTGCCTGGCCATTCGGTGCTGGAGGGCCTCCTCGTTGCCCCGGAAGACGGCCCGGGCGTAGTCCTCCGTCTGGAGCAGCCCGTAGACGAGCGAGTCCTCGAAGGCACGCAGGCTCGACGCCCTGGCCTCCTCGTCCCACCAGTCCCTCGCCCATCCGGGCACGGTCTCCTTGGATAATTCGTCATAGAGCTCCAGCAGTGCCTGGTCGGTCACCCCCAGAGCCGCCTCGAATTCACTGATGACCTTTCGCAGCGGACGCAGCTGGCCGGTCTCGACATTACTCAGCCACCCTTTCGAATAATTGATCGTCTGGGCCAGTTGATCCTGCGTGAATCCCTTCGCCATTCGGAATGCCCGGACCGCCTTGCCAAACGTCACCATGGCTGGATCGACCCGATTTGCCATGCTAGTCCCCCATGTCCATATTCAGCTCGGCTCAGTGTGCGCCGGTGAGTTTCAACGGTAAAAGTGCGCCCATCAATAGCGTGTGGCGATCTTTGTAAATGCTTCCAATCGTAACTTGGCGAGGTCAGCATGAGAGGCCTAACAACGCAATGCGAAAAGGGACGGAGCCGCGTCGATGACAACCCCGATCCAGGACGTCGACGACCTCG
>DASQPY010000221.1:0-2447 GCA_035643735.1 Actinoallomurus sp.
CCCGCTCAACCTGGACCGGCAGGACTACGGGGACCCGGAGCTCCGGTTCCTCACTCACCTGCACAACGCACACACGGCCCCCGAGTCGGACGGCAACCCGCACTACTCGCATCTGTTCGGCCCCAGGGCCGAGGGCTACCCGGTCAAGTCCTTTGTGGACAACCTCTACCTGAACTGGCCGGCCGGCAACGACGACCGGGAGAAGCAGAGCTTCTTCTGGTTCCACGACCACCGGATGGACCACACCGGGTCGAACGTCTACAAGGGAATGGTCGGGCTCTACCCGATCTACGACCCGGAGAACAACCTCGACGCCGGCGACGAAACCCAGGGTCTGCGCCTGCCCGGTGTCCGTACCAACCACGCCGACGGCACCTTCGACGTCGAGTACGACATCCCGCTCGCGTTCTACGACGTCCGACTGGACGACGGCACGACGATCCACAAGGACATCCACGACGGGATGGGCGAGTTCCCGGCCGCCGGCAACCCCAAGACCCACCCCGAGTGGTGGGGCAAGTCCTTCTTCAAGCACTTCCCGAACCACGGCTTCGTCGGCGACGTCTTCACCGTGAACGGCACGGCGTACCCGGTGTCCGAGGTGAAGCGGCGCAAGTACCGCTTCCGGTTCCTGGACGCGTCGATCTCCCGGATCTACGAGTTCAAGCTGATGACCTCGACGGCGGGGCCGAAGGCCGCCCGTGACCTCGGCTACGCCACCGACGGCGACCTGCAGGGGCAGTGGCGGATCGAGGACGGCCAGCAGGCCATGCGCTGGACCGAGATCGCCGATGACGGTGGGCTGCTGCCCTTCCCGCTCACCCGCGACTCGTTCGAGCTGTGGCCGGCGAAGCGGCGTGAGCACATCGTCGACTTCACCAAGTACCAGGACGGCTCGCCCACCAAGAAGGGCGACGTCATCTACCTGACCAACGTCATGCGGATGCCCGACGGGCGGATGTGGTCGAACTCGTCGCGGTTCCTGCCCGACCCGAAGTACAAGATCCCGATGATGAAGATCGTCATCGGCGACGACGCCCCCGACAACAGTGTGCTGCCCGGCCCGACCAAGAAGCTGCGGGACCTGCCGCCGCTGCCGTCGAACTGGCAGACGCTGCTCGACGACCGGCTGATCTTCGAGCTCCAGCGGGGCAGCGCCGGTGGCGAGATCGAGTGGCTGATCAACGGCGTGGAGTTCGACCCCACGACGGAGCTGACCAGCCTGACGAACAAGGCCGGCCACACCGCCAAGGCGACGCCGAAGAAGAACTCCTTCAACCTCTGGGAGATCCGCAACGGCGGCGGCGGCTGGGTGCACCCCTTCCACCTGCACATGGAAGAGCACCGCACCGTCATGCGAAACAACAAGGACGTCTCCGTCAACGTCGACCCCGGCCACCCGGACGACAAGTCCCGCGAGGACCTCGTGGCCCTCGACCCCTCCGAGTCCACGATCATCTACCGCGGATTCCGGGACTTCGTCGGACCGTACGTCGCGCACTGCCACAACCTCGCGCACGAGGACCACGCCATGATGTTCGGCTGGACGATCGTGCCGTAAGGAAACTGGTGACCAGCACGTACGGATAGAGGCTCGGTGCCTGCCCTCGCGGAAGATACGCGCGAGGGCAGGCACCGGACCATGCCAGACTTGACCATCCCCACAACGTCAACGAGGTGAACCGCATGTCGACCGTTCCCACCACCGAGGCCGAACCGGCGCAGGAGCCGTTCGTGCGGTTCGCCGCCTTCCGCGGCAAGATCCCGCTCCCGTGGGTCACCGTCTTCGCGCTGGCCATCGTCATGGCCGCCGCGGACGGTTTCATCCTGACCTCGCTGCAGGGCGCGGTCGGCGCCATCGAGCGGTCGCAGGGCCCGTTCGCGAGCTGGGCCAGGGACACCGCGATCGTTCTGCCGGTGTTCGTGGTCGCGGTGATGTGGGCGTTCACCCGCGCGCACCGCAAGCACGGGCTGACCAGCCCGGCGATGCGCTCGTGGCGCCGGATCGTCACAACCGCGCTGCTCATCGTCGCCGCCGGCACCACGGTCGGTGTCGCCGAGACGACGGTCAGCGCGGCGATGGATTACCGGCTGCAGTCCCAGCTCCTGCAGCGGATGGCCGTGACGCATGGCCACGCGACCGGACCCAGCGGCGCGGCCGGGGTCGACCCGGCGTACTCCGACGGCAGCTGGACGCCTGAGCAGCGGCAGACCATGGCCCTCGACGTCAAGGCGGTCGGGTACGGCGCCGGGCTGATCCTCGGCGCCAACATCGTCCTGGTCGGCTGGGTCGTGGCGCTGCGCGGCGGCCGGCTGGACGTCGTCCCGTCCCGCCGTCGGCGTGCCTCCGGCCGGACGGCTCCCGCCGCGGCCGCGTCGCCCGCCACTGCCTGACCTTCGTCCAGACGCGGCGGTCCCCACGGCCGGCCGCTCCGATCGACCATCTC
>DASQPY010000222.1:0-2565 GCA_035643735.1 Actinoallomurus sp.
CTGTCCGGCGGGATACGGGTGTTCAAGGCGCATGTGCAGGTGGGCGGCTACGACCCGCGCGACCCGCTGCTGGATCCGGTGTGGGGCATGCTCGCCGAGTCGGCGACGCCGGTCGTCGTGCACTGCGGGTCGGGGCCCGAACCCGGCAGCCACACGGGCCCGGCCGCCTTCGGCGAGGTCCTGGCCCGGCATCCTCGCCTGGTCGCGATCGTCGCCCACATGGGGATGCCGGAGTACGCCGAGTTCCTGGCCCTGGCCGAGCGCCATCCCGCGATGCGGCTGGACACGACGATGGCGTTCACCGACTTCACCGACAAGCTACGGCCCTGGCCCGCGGACCTCACCGGGCGGCTGGCCGGCCTGGGCGACCGCATCCTGCTGGGCACCGACTTCCCGAACATCCCGTACGCCTACGCCCACCAGCTGAGCGCGCTGGTACGGCTGGACCTGGGCGACGACTGGCTCCGCGCGGTCTGCCACGACAACGCCGCGCGGCTGTTCGGCCTCTGAACGTTGAAAAGACGCCACCGGCCGAGCGGCAGCGCCTGCGCGTACGAAGTCCGCGGGTGGGCCCCTTCCCCCAAAGGGAACCCACCCGCGAACACTCGCCTTCCTGGGCTTGGACGGGTACAGATCCAAGGACCCGGGAATCCGGCCCTCGCATCGCCTCCCCCTTGAATCCCCCCGGATTCAGGACGATGCGCCAGGCCTCCTTGGTGGTCTTAGGTTGTACGAACAAACTACGGGGACCCCTCGAACCCTGACGTCCGCCTCTGGATGACACTTCCCCGTACACCCGTGGGTGACCGGTTTTTCGGGGCCTCGTACGCCGTGGAGAGGCCGCGTCCGGCCGCCCTCCGGTGTAGGCCCGTTCTGTGGCCTTTTGGGCCCTCAGGTGACGTTGCGGATGTTCGGGGTCAGAAGGTGCGGATCGACGTCGGCGTTGTCGACGCCGAAGCTGATGATCCGCTGGGGATGGATGCGGATGATGGGTCCATCCATCCCGGCCGCCGAGTCCACCGGAGCGTCGATCGCCTCGCCCGTCCCCCGGATCTCCAGGCACCGGACGCGCCAGGGCTGCACCGAGGCGATGTCATCGACGACGAACGCCACCCGGCCGTTGTCGGCGACGTTGCGGTACTTCCTGCTGGCGGCCATGTTGTGGCCGGCGATATCGATGACCCCGACATCGGCGTTGTAGGAGAACCCGACCGGACTGACCTGCAGCGTCCCGTCCGGCTGGACCGTGGCCAGCCGGCCCAGCCGCTGCGTGGCCAGGTAATCGACCTCGTCTTGGGTGAACGGCATCGTGACCCTCCCGTGGGTGGACTGCGTTCGATCAGTCTGGAACCTCAAGCAAGGTTCACGTCAAATGCCCGCGAGCGGTAGCGTCGCGGCCCGTGACGGAGAACGTGTACGTGGGCAGGGCCGCCGTGGACGCGGCGGGCGATCGTGGCTGGCTGCTCGGGCACTTCAAGCCGGCCGACGACGTCCGGCACAGCGGCGATGTCGAGATCAAGTGGGGCGTGCATCCGAAGGGCGACCAGCGCGCGGAGTGGGTCATCGGGGAGAAGCGCACGGCGCTGCTCATGTTGATCAGTGGCCGATTCCGGGTGGAGCTGCCCGGACGCAGGGTGCTCCTGGCCGAGCAGGGTGACTACGTCGTGTGGGGTCCCGGCGTCGACCACTCCTGGTACGCCGAGGAGGAAGCGGTCGTGCTGACGGTCCGCTGGCCGTCGATCCCGGGCTACGCCGTTCCCGGCGAAGTGCCCTGATCCGGACCGGCGCTCGTGGCCGGCGCGGAGGCCACTGCCGCGAAGCGCTCGGCGAACGCGGCCCGGTTGACGGAGTCGGGCGAGCGGTCCCAGACCGCGAAGGTCACCCGTTCGAACGCCGACGAGAACGCGCCGCCGCCGGTGAGGTGGGTGTGGAATGCCCCGGCGACCTCACCGGGGTCGTTGCGGAACACCCCGCACCCCCAGGCTCTCTCCGGTCACCTCGAACGCCGTCCGGCGACGGGCCGCGGGCACCTCGATGGGCCCGTCCGGTGGATGGCTCACAGTGCCGGAGATGGCCGACTCCAGCGCCGGGCCCACCACGACGACGCTGCCGTCGTCGGTCGTGTACTCGCCGTCGGCAACGATCTGCGCGTTGGCGCTCGCGATCCCGCGCAATCTTCCGCTCACGCGTCCGGATGGTAGGCGTGACCACTTCCACCGGCCAACCGGTTTGTACCGCTGATCGTCGTGAGCCACGGCGTGCCGGAGCCGCGGCCGAAATCCGGTCGATCGCTGACAGCGCCACACCTACAGTGATGCGCGCGCCGTACCGAGCGCTCACCCTTGACCAGGCCGGTACGGTCCTGAGCCTCGTACGGCCGGGGGCCGCGGTCACCGAGGTCATCGTCCGTACGGGTGGGCAGTTGAGCACGGCCGCGGTGACGAGGCCAAACTGTCCGGATTCCTGGAGGGCTACGGACCACTGCCCCACGACGGGACCGATCGGGTGCATCTCTATCGCCTCTACCACGCCCTCGAACTCTGGGACTGGTTCGCCTCGATCGGC